>NZ_KB849158.1:600000-775997 GCF_000367905.1 Acinetobacter sp. CIP A162
ATTTTATCTGGGATCTGCACGCTGTTGTGGGAACCTGGGTGGTGATTTTCTACCTGATTCTGGCCTGTACCGGTCTGTACTGGTCTTATGACTGGTGGCGCAATGGCATGTTTAAAGTGCTGGGTGTGGAACGCCCGCAACCGGAAATGCAGGCCAATGCCGGCAATAACCGTGGTGAAGGACGTCCAGGCGGTGAACGTGGTCCGCGTGCCGAAGGTGAAGTACGAGGCCAAGGTGGCGAACGCGGTGCTGGTGGTGAAGGCCGTGAAGGTCTCAGCCCTGAAGCTACTGTCCGTGCATTAGAGCAGAGCTGGATTGGCTTTAACAATGAATTTTCAGATAAGTATTCTACCGTAACGTTTAACCTTCCGAAAAAACCGGATGGCGAAATGCAACTGAACTTCGTCGATCCGATCGCTCAACATGAACGTGCACGAAACAGTGCCACTTATAATTACCGGACAGCTGAATTTACCGAAGTCGAGCTGTATGAAGACAAAAAGTTCAATGAAAAGATCATGAGTAGCATGTTACCGGTACATCGTGGCAGCTTCTTCGGCCCGATCTACCAGTTCTTTGCCATGGTCGCAGCCTTGTTGATGCCGTTATTCTTCGTAACCGGCTGGATGCTCTATCTGAAACGTCGCAAACAGAAACGCTTAACGCTGGCAGCACGTCAGGGTGCGACTTTAGTAAACCTAGATGAAAATTCCAAACCGTGGCTCATCGCGTATGCGTCACAAACAGGGGTTTCTGAGCAGCTGGCTTGGCGTACAGCAACTGCCCTGCAGGAAGCGCGTCAACCGGTAACCGTCAAGCCGGTACAACAGCTGACGCTTGCCGATTTACAGCAAACTGAACAGGTATTATTTGTTGCCAGTACCTATGGCACGGGCGAAGCACCGGATCTGGCTTCTTCTTTTGAGAAAAAAATCCTGTCTGCTCAAGCTGATCTCAGTCATTTAAGTTATGCTGTATTGGCCTTAGGTTCTCAGGAATATCCAGACAGCTATTGCAGTTTTGGTCACCGTATTGATCAGTGGTTAAAACAGAATGGTGCCCAGCAGCTATTCAATACAATTGAAGTCGACAATGCCAATAACGAGCATATCCAGCAATGGAATACTGCACTGGCACAAGTCACTCGACTTGAGCTACAAGCGATGAGTATCGATAAGACCTTTGATCACTGGAGTTTGAGTAAACGTGAAGTCCTCAATCCGGGTAGTCTGGGTGCGCCTGCCTTCAATATCGAACTGACCCCTGAGCATGAAGCCGTCTGGCAAGCAGGTGATATTGCAGAGGTTCAACCAGGGAATAGCCCAGAACATATTCATGCATTTATGCAAAAGCACCAGATTACAGCCGGTACACAAGTACCTTCTATGCAACAGAATATTGAACAGGCCCTCTGGGATCGTGATCTGACTCAGGCTGAACCTTTTGATTCTCTGGATCAGCTCCTCACGCAATTACCGACTTTGGCAACACGTGAATACTCGATTGCCAGTATTCCAAGTCAGCAAGTTTTACGTCTGGTGGTACGTCAGCAAACCGACACGAATGGTAATCTCGGTCTGGGTTCAGGCTGGCTGACCCAGCATGCGGCTCTCAATGCGCCCATTGCACTGCGTATTCGCAACAATGAATCTTTCCACCTGATTGATGACAACCGCCCAATTATCTGTATTGGTAATGGTACCGGTATTGCTGGACTATTAAGTCTGCTCAGTGCGCGTAACCGTCAGGACTATAGCCAGAACTGGCTGATTTTCGGTGAACGTCAGCGTGAACATGACTTCTTCTTTGAAGAAACTATTCAGGCCTGGCTGCAAATGGGAACCCTGAAGCGTCTCGATCTTGCATTCTCTCGCGACCAACAGGAAAAAGTCTATGTACACCATAAACTGCGTGAACAGGCTGAAGAACTAAAAGCCTGGATTGCACAAGGTGCGGTGATTTATGTTTGTGGTAGCATCAATGGTATGGCCAGCGATGTGGATCAGGCCCTGACCGAGATTCTCGGTGAAACAATGCTAGATCAATTACGTCTGGATGGACGTTATCGCCGTGATGTATATTAAGATAACCTGATATGCTAAAAACCGGGCTTAATGGCCCGGTTTTTATTGAAGATGCAAAAGCAATAATAAGAATATGAATAAGAAAAAAGGAACCCTGGATGCTCAATCAACTTAAACGAAGTCTTAGCCTGATCTTTGGCTTGATCCTATGTATCAATAGCGTCTGGTTACTGAGCCAAGGTCAGAGGCATTTTGCTATTGCCCTGTCGATCTTCATTGGGGTGGCACTCATCCTGTACGCCTTATTTTTTTCATCTATTCAGCGCTGGAAACAGAATTCCCGATTTAGAACCTTGTTCTGGAACAGTCTCTGGGGCGGATTTTTATTCTGGATAATCAGTGTCGCGGCTTTCTTTGTTTATATCCAGATGTCAATCAACCCGAATATTCCGGCACGACCTGCTGCAGCGATTTTAGTATTAGGCAGTGGCATTAATCAGGGTCAGCCCTCACCCATCTTAAAAAATCGTCTGGATACCGCAGCAAAATATGCAGAACGATATCCAAATACTTTAATCATTATGACCGGTGGACGAAATTTCCGGGAGAGACAGAGCGAAGCTGAAGTCATGCAAAGTTATATCTACACGAACTATCCGCAGCTCAAAAACCCCATTAGCTTAGAAGATCAAAGCAGAAGTACCCAACAGAACCTGCAATATTCTCAGGCAATCCTAAAACAGCAACATATTGATCGAAATGAGCCCATTGCGATTGTCACTAGCGATTTTCATAGCCCTCGTGCCCGTGCCATTGCCAGACATCAGGGTTATCAACAAGTCATCAGCCTGAGTGCCAGCACACCCCAGAATGTTCGCTATAATTCCTGGTTACGCGAATATTTTGCTTTGATAAGTGGCTGGCTACTGAATGAATATTCATTGTTCCAATAAACAAGCTGTTTTAAAAACAATAAATTTAATTTAAACGGATCTGCCTAGGCAAAGGCATATCCGGATTTTTAAACAGTTCCGGCTTTTGTACATAGATCTGATACAGATAATTTTTAATATCAAGTAATAATTTTTCCGGTGCCACCAGAATATTCTGCCCTTCCGGGGTCAGGTCAAGCGAAACAATGGTACTTTCCTGACGTAAAAAGGGAATGACTTTCTCTACAAAATCCTTGAGACCAATTTCCTGAATCTCGTAATTTTCCCAATTGTCTTTAATCAACAGTCGAGCCAGACCTTTACTTTGCCAACAGGCAAATGCGCGTTGTCCGGTCGGCGTGGCACATAAGGCCCACCCATCCTGATAGAGTGCAAAAATGCCAGCATTAGCAACAATGGCTTCAATATATTGCTTATAAAGCTGTTGAGGATCGAAAGCAGTTTTTTGGGATTTGGTCGCGGCTTTGCGCTGATAGGGATTTCTCATGGTCGTGAAATCTTAATATTATTATAATACAATCAGATTCTAAGGAATAAATAGAGTTGAAGCAAGAAGATATGGTGGGCGCTGACGGGATCGAACCGCCGACATTCTGCTTGTAAGGCAGACGCTCTACCAACTGAGCTAAGCGCCCTGAGAAAACAACAACGTTGTTTTAAATGACGCAAGACCAACAAGGAATATAGTCTTGGTATCTTGAAAACTCAGATCTCAGGAATCCAAGCTTTTCATCTTAAGATGGCGCAGCGGACGGGGCTCGAACCCGCGACCCCCGGCGTGACAGGCCGGTATTCTAACCAACTGAACTACCGCTGCATCGTAAGAATCTGGTGGGCGCTGACGGGATCGAACCGCCGACATTCTGCTTGTAAGGCAGACGCTCTACCAACTGAGCTAAGCGCCCTGATAAAGAGTGTCAATCTTTAGTTTATTAAATTCAGGCTCAGGGACCTCAATTTAATTTCTTTTGAAATGGCGCAGCGGACGGGGCTCGAACCCGCGACCCCCGGCGTGACAGGCCGGTATTCTAACCAACTGAACTACCGCTGCATCGCAAAAGAATCTGGTGGGCGCTGACGGGATCGAACCGCCGACATTCTGCTTGTAAGGCAGACGCTCTACCAACTGAGCTAAGCGCCCTCAAAAGGTCTATCGTATAAATGGCGCAGCGGACGGGGCTCGAACCCGCGACCCTCGGCGTGACAGGCCGATATTCTAACCAACTGAACTACCGCTGCATTTACACAATGTCGCTATTGTGGCAAACGAAAATCAAGATCTTAAAGTGGCGCAGCGGACGGGGCTCGAACCCGCGACCCCCGGCGTGACAGGCCGGTATTCTAACCAACTGAACTACCGCTGCAACTATAAGGTCTCAACATGAAAGAGCTTGGTGGGCGCTGACGGGATCGAACCGCCGACATTCTGCTTGTAAGGCAGACGCTCTACCAACTGAGCTAAGCGCCCTTTCTAAACGTCTATCATCGTTTGATGGGTGCATTATAGAGAATCTGCACAGCCTGTCAAACGCTTTTCGGAATGTTTTCCACTTTTTAGGTGTGAGTGATTAAAAAATAGGTTGTTTGTTAAAAAAAACAACACTTTTTGTTTATTTTTTAAGTCTCTACCGAAATTTTTTAATTTTCAAAATGAAAATTGAAGCGAAATTTTGTGTTTTACCCTGCGAAGTTTCAGTCTAACCACACGACATATTCCAATTCTGATTAAGGATTATACAAAGCTTTAAAATACTCGACGTTGTGTTCATGTAATCTTTCAACTGTCATTTATTTTTATTCAGAAAATGCCAGTAAATCTAAACTTCAAATAATCATTTAACCCATTCCATGCGATAAAAATACCATCTGGATCAGATTAATCAATCTTTTCTGCTGTCTCCACCAAGCAGATTCAGTCCATAAAAACAAAACCATTTTCACATAATCTTAAAATCTAACTTTTATTCGCTTTTCGAAACATTCAGCCTGCCCAGATCTAATGCCTGTTCTGAAATATAGACCAGTGCATCTTCACTGATCAGGTCAAATAATTCAGCGACTTCCGGATTACGCATACGGATACAGCCGTGCGACAGCGGCTCTCCCATGTTTTCGGTTTCTGGGGTGCCATGAATATAGATATAACGCTGATAGGTATCGCAGCCCTCGCCTTGATTAAAACCCGCTTCAAGGCCACTCAGCCATAAAATGCGCGTCAGGATCCAGTCCCGCTGCGGGAATTCTGCCGCCAATTGGGGATTATAAATTTCACCCGTCGCCTGACGTGCGACAAATACACTATTTAAGGGAGCATTCTGACCAAACTTTTCAGCAATCTTGTGCCAGCCACGAGGAGTCTTGCCACTATTTTCAGTTTCACCAATGCCATTTTTGCCACTGGAAATCAGATATTGCTTGTTTAGACGGGGCAGATACAGTTTTTGTTGGGCAAGATCAATCAGGATATCGGCTTGATCCAGATGCAAGGTATTCATGACTTGTTATTCTCAGACTCTATTTTATTTGGCTTTATAGGGTTTAACTGATTATCTTCAGATGGCGCTGTTGGTAGATCTGTCTTTTCTGGGTCAACTGTATTTTGCTGAATAAGGATCTGATTCGGTTCAGGGCGTCGCCATAACCAGATCGCGACGATCAGCATCGTAATATTGGTAAAGGCTTTTACGGCCAAGGGTGCAGTAGTAAACAGCATGATGATCCCGCTGATCAGCATCATGATACTGGCCAGCCATTTGGCCTTACGCGGTACAGTACCGTGGGCACGCCAATCTCTTAAGGTCGGACCATATTTGGGATGATTCAATAACCAGTCATCCATTTGTGGCCAGCCTTTGGATGAGGCCCAGGCGGCCAGAATCAAAAAGACCGTTGTTGGCATACCCGGCAGGATTGCACCGATAAAGCCCAGGATCACAAACAGCACCACCAGACTTCGCCAAAACAACACTTTCATACATCAACCCTAGCCGCAGAATTCAGGTAGTATAAAGCGTTTTCCGATACTGTCCGTTGTATTTCTGCACTTTTCACAGGTTGTACTATGCCCTTTTCCAATTTAAACCAAAATCTTGTAGAAGCATGGCAACGTTATCAACATCCTCTGGTGCGTCAACTGGCATTTGCTGTTGGCAGTCCGAATATCTTGTCCCATGTTCCAGATGAACTTGAGCTCATACATCGTTTTGAACTGCATGACAGCCAAACCTGGCAGCAACATCTTAGCCGTTATCATCCACGCTTGGAATTTCTTGATCAGCACCCAGAAGAATTAATCGAATTTGTGCAGCAACTAAAAAGCACGCGTTTAGGGCTGCGTTTTGAAATGCTGGTCTGGTTCTGGTTACTCGATGATGCTTATCACCCCTATCGACTGCTTGGCCATAGTCTGCAAAAAATTGAGGGTGCCAAGACCTTGGGTGAGCTGGATTTTCTGCTATTGAATACTGCTACAGGACAAATTGAACATTGGGAAGTGGCATTGAAGTATTATCTGGCCGAAGCCGATTTTAGTCTGCCGCATTGGTATGGCCTGAACCGCACCGATACTTTAATCAGAAAAATGAAACATTTCACACAAAAACAATTCCAGTTTGATGAGGCTTTGCAGCATCCCATTCAAAAACGGTATTGCGTCCTCAAGGGACAGCTATATTTGCCTACACATCATGCTGATCAACCAATTCCCTCATGGATCAATACCGAGCGTCGTCTGGGCTTATGGGGACAGCATATTCCTGCTGCACAGCACGGTTTCTATCGTCTGCAACGACATGAATGGATTTATCCGCAAGCCCGGCCGAGCAGTTCAGCTGCGATCTGGTGGACGGATGGCCTCTATAAAAAGGTCGATAGCAATGACTTTTATATGTATCGCAATCCGGTGCTGATCCAGCATCCATCGCATAAGCCCCTATAAAGCATTACATTTATTAACCGAAGCACTATGAAAACCACATATTTTTTAGAGCGTATATTTTCTACTCTAAGTCCCACATCATAATAATTTTATTATTGATTATACGGAGATGATGATGAAAAAAATTCTTGCTGCTTCATTAATGATGGCTTTTGTATTGACTGGCTGTAACACCGTAAAAGGCATGGGCAAAGATGTGTCTAAGGCTGGCGATGCGGTAACCAATACTGCTGAAAAAACCTCTGACGAAATCCGTCAAAACTAGTTTTTTCCTAAACGCTCACAGAACCCTATCCCAGATAGGGTTTTTTTATATCAGTCGTTCACATTCAAGCCTATATTCGCCTATTATAGAACCGAAAAAATTATCGACTGTTGAATACCGTATGAGCTCTTCCGCTACCCTCGATTTAAGCCTGCAACTATTACGTCAGCCTTCTGTCACACCGATTGATCATGACTGCCAGAACATCATGGCTGAACGTTTAAAGAAGATTGGCTTCAATATTGAATCCATGCGCTTTGAAGATGTAGATAATATCTGGGCACGCAAAGGCACAGAAGGTCCGGTCTTCTGTTTTGCTGGCCATACCGATGTCGTGCCAACGGGGAATCTGGATGCCTGGAACTCAGATCCTTTCTTACCTGAAATCCGTGAAGGCAAACTTTATGGTCGTGGCAGTGCCGATATGAAGACGGCTTTGGCAGCCATGGTAGTCGCAACAGAACGTTTTGTTGAAAAATATCCGAATCATAAAGGTTCAATTGCCTACCTGATTACTTCAGATGAAGAAGGTCCGTCGATTAATGGCACGGTGAAAGTGATTGAAACACTGGAAGCACGTAATGAGAAAATCACGTGGTGTCTGGTTGGTGAACCTTCAAGCACTAACAAACTAGGTGATATTGTTAAAAATGGCCGTCGTGGGTCTTTGAATGCCAATCTCACAGTCAAAGGCAAACAGGGTCATGTGGCTTATCCGCATCTGGCCGTGAATCCGATTCATAGCGCCTCTAAAGCGATTGCTGAACTGTGCGACACAGTCTGGGATCATGGCAACGAATATTTCCCGGCGACGACCTTCCAGATTTCCAATATCAATGCAGGTACAGGCGCAACCAATGTTGTTCCCGGCACCATGAACCTATTGTGCAACTGGCGTTATTCAACTGAAGTGACTGCCGAAGAACTTAAATCCCGTACACTGGAAATTCTGGATCGTCATGGTGTGGACTATGATGTTTCCTGGACTTTATCTGGCCTGCCTTTCCTGACCCCGGTCGGTGACCTGGTAAATGCAGCTAAAACCGCCATTCTGAATGTGACAGGGACTGAAACCGAACTATCCACTTCGGGTGGCACCTCAGATGGTCGCTTTATTGCGCCTACAGGTGCACAAGTGCTGGAACTTGGGGTGTTAAATGCCACGATTCATCAGATCAATGAACATGTCGATATCGCAGACTTAGAGCCATTGGCTGAAATTTATGAACAGATTCTCGTGAATTTACTTGCCAATTAAGTAAATTCATAACACAATAAAAAAGGAACTCCATGGAGTTCCTTTTTATATTTTATAGTTTGGATTACAGTCCGATTGAAGCCTGAATATTCGTCATATTCGGAATATGGAAAAGCTGTTCGTTCATACGCACATATTGAAAGATGGCAGGATCATTCACGGGCTGATCGACATCGACCACTTCGGAAATACGAATCCGGATGGTTTTCGGCATTTCATTGCACATCAAGGCAAAGCGCTGAGTGATTTCATCACCCTCAATCACCAGTGCCACTCCATTTTGACGTAAAGGATCATTCACTGCATAAACTGGCAATTGTGCTTCATGCCACTCCACTGTCTTAACCTGCGTATTGCTATCCAGTGCTGACAGGACAATATTTTGTGGCAATAGCATCGGATCTTTGCCATGACAGTCAATAATATAGGCATCAATAAATCCGGTCGATACCGTAATCAGATGCTGAAGTTCCTGCTGGCTAATCTGATCAGCCATTTTGCTGTTCGAATTGGTCTGACTCATATATTACCCCTGTTTTTCAGCAATCAGTTGCTGGATATTGGCCAGCAGCTCCGCTTCCTGGAACGGTTTACCCATATAGTGCGTTACGCCCAAGCTGAATGCACGTTCACGATGCTTCTCACCGGTACGTGAGGTAATCATGATAATCGGCAAGTCACGGTGAATATCATGGTGACGAACCAGATTGGTCACTTCGAAACCGTCCATGCGCGGCATTTCGATATCCAGCAACATCAGATCCGGTCTGACGTTTTCAAGCTGCTCGATCGCATCCACACCATCTTTGGCAGTCACAATATCATAGCCTTGACGTTCAAGCAGACGCGACGTCACTTTACGTACAGTTACCGAGTCATCGACAATCATTACCAGACGACGTGCATTGGAATTACGCGAACCATCACGCTGATCATTCAGCTGTTTGACACGCTGTGTCGCCTGAATCTGGCGGGCAACATTCTGTCCATCGAGAATCAGACAGACCTGACCATCACCCAGAATCGTGGCACCGGCCACCACCCCGACGTTGGCAAACTGCTGTCCAATCGGTTTTACTACAATCTGCGCTCGTGAACCGACCAGCTGATCGACCAGTAAGGCAATGGTCTGACCACTATTTCCTTTGATCAACAGCACCGGCAATGAATGCCCAACATTATTCAGACGTGGAATCGGCTGGTTGCCCACAAACTCAGACAGATAGCGCAATTTGTAATTTTCGCCATCGATCTTGAAATAGTCATCTTTACTGTTGAAATAACTTTCCAATGTAGTCGGCGCAATACGTACAATTCGGTCAATCTGCGCCAGTGAAATCGCATATTGCTGATCGCCCACTTTCACCATCAAGGCATCGCTGACCGCTACGGTGGTCGGAACGCGGATCGTAAAGACCGTGCCCTTGCCCAGTTCCGAGCTCACTGACACATGACCGCCCAGTGATTTGATCTCGCTTTGTACCACGTCCAGACCGACACCACGACCAGAAATCTGGGTCACTGCTTTCGCGGTACTGAAACCAGGATGGAAGATAAATTGCAGGATTTCTTCCTGATCGATGGCTTGATCCGCTTTGATCAGATCCAGACTCAGGGCTTTTTCACGAATCTTCTCTGCATCAATCCCCTTACCATCATCACTAAAGGACACGATTACATCGGTTCCCTGACGGCTGATGTTCAAGACAATAGAACCGACTTCCGGCTTGTTCAGTGCGATACGATCTGCAGTATCTTCCAGACCATGGTCAATCGCGTTACGCAGCATATGCTCAAATGGGGTGACCAGACGCTCGAGAATGTTACGATCCAGTTCACCTTCGGTATTCTGTACGATCAGTTCTGCAGGACGGTTCAAGGTGGTCGAGGTTTGACGCACGATACGCTGTAAACGCGGCAACATCCGATCAAATGGAACCAGACGGGTACGCATCAGGCTTTCCTGAATCTCGGCCTGAATACGGGATTGTTGCAATAACAGACCTTCAGTTTCGCGAATCTTGTCGGCCAGTGTACTCTTGAAGTCGACCAAATCTGATGCAGATTCTGCCAGTGATTTAGACAGCTGGTTGAGCGACGAATACTGGTCCATTTCCAGCGGGTCAAAGTCAGCATAGCGCGAGTTCTCTGAACCGTGTTTGGCAATAATCTGTGATTCCAGCTCGCCTTCCATTCGACGTAACTGATCAGCAAGACGTTTGATCGCCAATTCCATCTCGTTCAAGGTATTGCCTAGCTGACCCAGGTCCATCTCGATACGCGAACGGTTAATCGAGTTCTCACCGGACAGGTCAATCATCTTCTCGACCAGATCAGCAGAGATACGGATCATCTCGTTATTACTATCGCTGGTACCGCTATTCGCCCATTCACCCATCATCTGTGGCGGTTCAGTACCATCACCTTCAACAAAGCCGAAGTCTGTGCTGACTACAAGATTATCTGTTTTCGCCAGACGCTCAGGCAATTGCGCAGTAACGTCCACATAAGCAATCTTTTTCAGACTGCTGTGCAGCGGCTCAAAGCCGCTATAGTCGCGCTGGAAAATCGCCTGTCTTAACCAGACCAGCGTTTTCTGCAATAAGCCATCATAGGCATTCGAGTTAAATTGATAGACCGCAAACTGTTCGAAAGTCGTTTCCAGCTCATAGGCAATACTGGCCACTTCTTCAACATCAATCATACGTGCGCCACCCTTGATACTATGGGCGGCACGCTGTAATTGCAGCAATAAACTACGGTCACTACGCTGATCAAACCATTGATTGAGGAGCTTCTCGGCATTCGCCAGAATCTCTTCGGATTCTTCCAGGAAAGACTCTTCAACAATGGATTTCAGTTCGTCTTCTTCAGAACGTTCTACTGGTGTGTCTTCAATAGCCTCAGAAGACTCAGAGATTTCCAGTAATTCTTCAGCTTCAGCCAGATCAGTTGCAGGCTGTTCAGTCGTTGCTGACTCTTCAAGTTGCGGTTCAGGAATTGATGTCGCTTCGACCTCTACAACTTTAGCTACAGTGTTCGCGCTCTCCACAGCAGCAACAGCTTGTCCAGAAACCAGCGCCTGAATATTTTGCAGAATCGCAATCGCTTCTGGTGCAGGATAATCAATACCGTCTTCCCGAATAGATTGAATACGATCGGAAACGTTGTCCTGTACCAGACGGATAATCTGGATTAAAGCAGGTGTCACGGCAATTTGCTGACGGATCACCCGCTCATAAATACTTTCTAGTTCATGCGCAATCAAACCGATATGCGATGCTGCGATCATGTTTGCACCACCTTTTAAGGTATGCAAATGACGCATCAGATTGTTCAGTGAGGTCGTATCATCCTGTTTTTTGCTCCAGGTATTTAGATCTTCATCAATGCCTGCCAGCAATTCATCCGCTTCTTCCAGGAAGATACTTAGTAATTCTTCATCAAAATCACGGTTGGTTTCAGCACTTTGCTGCTGCTGACGATCCGCAGCGATGCGTTGGCTCAAGCCAGCAAAATCGACACTGCCAGTCGCGACAGTTTCAGCCACCTGTGTGGCCTCTGAGCTTAGCTCAACATTCTGATTGGTATTATCTTCAGCAAATATTTCCAGATCCTGCTGCACAAATGCAGACAGTTCACTGAGTATTTTTTGAATTTCATCATTCAGAATGACGCGCTGTCCTGCGGCCAAGGTATCAAATAAATGAATAAATTCCTGATGCGCCTGTGCGAACAGTTCATAAGCATAATCGCTGTTTAGCAGCACTGGCTTTTCAAGCAGCGCATCATAAGCCGATTTCAGATCGGCAGTGAATTCATGAATTCCCTGCGCTGCCCGGCTTTCTGTATGTGCCAGCAATTCCGCAGCCTGCTGGCTGAGTGCCTGAATATATTCCGGATAATCGACTTGGGCGCGTTTATCAAATTCAAACTCGGCATCCAATAACAGATCAATATCCAGCTCAACCAGTTTGGACACCAAGCCTTGCGTCTGAATACTATTGGTTTCAGTAACTGCAAAGCCATAATCATTCCAGACACGCTCAAAGGTGGCATATACCGCATCCAGTTTTGCAGTGTTGCCCTGACGTAGCAAATGCAGATAGTCACTGACAAACTCGGCATACTGAATCAGTAAAGCAGTTTCTTTTGAGGTTGAGACAATTTCATCTTGCAGCAGGGTTTTGAACAGATGCTCTACTTTAGAGCTGGCCTCAAAAATCTGGTCAATCTGCGCCATGGATGAACTGCCGCGCAAGGTATGAATCGCACGAATTAGCGCATTATAATCTTGTGATTTTTCATCTTCAGTGCGAAGGAAGGTGGCAATCGTTTCCAGATGCTCTTCTGCTTCTTCAATAAAGATCGCCACAGTTTCTTCGATATCACTGCGAACCGGTACTTCTACTGGCGCTACTGTTAGCTCAGCTTCACTTGGCTCATTGTCTGCAAGCTCAAGACCTGTCATCTGACCTTCAGCAGTCAAATGAACTGCCAATGCCAGTAATTCTTCCAATGCAGGCTCAGGCGAAATTTGTTGTTGTAATTGTTGTCCCAACAGCACCATTGGACGCAGGTCGAGATCCAATTGCTGTACATGTTTGAATTTTGGATATAAAGCATATTGATAGACATTCAGTACCGCTTGGGCAAATTTTTGCACCGTCGGTGTTAGCTGAATCGAACCGGACAAAACCCGGTTTAAGGTATCTTCAACCGCCCAGGCCATTTCCCCTGCCGATTTTGCCCCGACCATGCGGCCTGAACCTTTCAGGGTGTGAAAATGGCGGCGAATGGTCTTCAGATTTTCTTGATGATCTGGATTAGTCAACCATTCTGGAAATAAAGCATTTAACTCAACGAAGATCTCTTCGATTTCCTCAACAAAAATTTCAAGAATTTCTGCATCTTGGTCAAGATAACTATCTTCAGGAAGCGTTGTCGTTTCAACTAAATTTTTTAATATTTCTTTCATAGCTCATGCTTCTTACGTTATGCCGCCAAGAAGGGCGCTCAAACTTAATTGTGACCGTCACGCGATACCTAACGTATGAAGTTAAGTACATCTTGTCGAGGCTTTATCTGTATTTTCTGAATGTGTCTCAACCGCGGTCAAGACACATTTCCCCATCATGTCTGACTTTATTCTGGTAGTTTAAAGTCAGATACAGATTCACGTAATGCATCGGCCATGTTTGCCAGTTCAGATACTGAACGTGCTGTATCGAAGGTTGCACTGGTGGTTTGCGAGGTAATTTCCTGTACGACATTCATCGTGGTCGCAATATGACCTGCAGATGCTGACTGCAGTTTCGCAGCATCAGAAATGTTCGCAATCAGTTTCGCAAGGTTGTTCGATACTGTTTGAATCTCATCTAGTGCTACACCGGCATCTTTAGACAAGTTCGCACCACGTACAACTTCCGATGTAGTTTGTTCCATCGAAATAACGGCTTCGTTCGTATCCGTTTGAATGGTTTTTACCAGGCCTTCAATCTGCTTCGTTGCAGAAGCTGAACGTTCCGCAAGACGCTGTACTTCATCGGCTACGACCGCGAAACCACGACCTGCTTCACCGGCCATCGATGCCTGAATTGCTGCGTTTAATGCCAGGATGTTCGTCTGGTCAGCAATATCGTTAATCAAGGCTACGATGTTACCAATTTCCTGAGAAGATTCACCCAAACGTTTAATACGTTTTGAAGTTTCCTGAATCTGTTCACGAATCGTGTCCATACCCTCAATTGAGCGATGTACGACATCCGCACCGTTTGCAGCAATTTGTACTGAACGCTCTGCTACCACCGCTGATTCATCGGCGTTGGCAGATACCTGGTCAATCGACAGTGCCATTTCGTTAATCGCTGCAGAAGCACCAGCAATTTCTTGTGCCTGATGCTCAGATGCTTCAGCTAACTGGTTGGTAATGCTTTGTGTAGTTGCAGTATATTGCGCAACTTCTTGAGAAGTTTCAGTAATACGCGATACCAGATCACGTAACTGGTCGATCGCAAAGTTAATCGAGTCGGCAATCGCACCGGTAAAGTCTTCAGATACTGTTGCATATGAACGCAAGTCACCATCTGCAAGATCGGCGATCTCATCCAGTAAACGTAAAATCGCATTCTGGTTACGGTCATATTCTTCTTGTAAACGGCCTACACGCTGCTTATCCGACAAACCACGCAGAGAAAGCAACTTGAATACACACAGCAAGAAACCGACTAATAATGCGATTAGCAGGACTGCCGGAACAACCGTTTTAAGACCTGAGTTACCCGATAATTTATTCAGGTTATCCAAAAGCACATCAGATTGAGAAAAAATAGATGCGGCTGCCTGACGAACTTTTACGATCTGTGTAGAGTTTTTCAGAATAATCGCTGATGCAGACTCGAGTACGTCATCATATTCAGCCTTGATACCTTCCAGAGATTCACGCAGAGTTGGATCATCAATACGCTGTACACCCAGTTCAGCAGAACCATTTAACTGTGCATTCAGATAAGAACCAAAAGTTTCGGTATCGGCACTGAAGTCATCCGCAGATTCACGTGAACCATCATTACCTGTCAGTACCAAACTGATTGAACGTAAGATACGTTCTGCAATGAATACCTGGTTTTTGGCAATAACCACCTGGTTCGATGGCATATCTTGACGTGCCATCTGGTCGACCATCAAGTTATATTCCGCCTGAATCCCTGGAATCGCTTCACCAATCGCGATGTTGGTGTCGTATAACTGGTTAATAATTTTTTGTTGCGAGGTAATCAGATCAATACTGCTGGATACTTCTGTCCACTGTTTATCAACAGCTTGCAACGCATCATTGTTAGAGTGAATACTTTTAACTGTCTCAAGGTTTTCAGCAAAAGCTTTTTGCGAATCAGTCAGGTTCTTCATGGCCTCAGGCGTACCCGAAGCTGTCGCTTCAGTCGCTTGGCGCGAAATCGTTTGCGAGAGGAGACGCAAATCACCCAGACTTTGAGTGAGTTCATTGGTACGTGGAACACTATAAAAAAGATACAATAAAGTGATCAGTGCGGCTAAAAGACAGCCTGCTGCTCCATAGATCAGCGGTTTTGATTTCTCACTATCACCGAAGACACGTGATAACTGATCTACTTGCGTTTGAATCTTAGCTAAAAAAGCATTACCGCCTTTGCGGCCAGTGCTCTCACCTGTATTTTTCTTTTTAAGTTTAAAGCCCATGCAGCCTCTCCCCGGTTGACGCCTTGCTTAGTTTCGAGCGCGACATTTAATTTATAAATTTTATAGATGCGTTCATAAATTTTGGATTTTGCAACAGACGACTGAATAAAAACACATGCCACTGCTGGTTGTGCTGATGGAAAAACCCCTGACAATATTCTTGTAAGTTTTTATCCAATTCAGATTTCTTCGAAAAGAAACTTTTCTTATTGAAATGTTGTATACCCAAAACTTGATCTACGACCAAACCCACATACTGGTCATTATGGTTGATGCATAATACTTTTTGAGTCGGTGAAAATTGACTGCTCTGCCCTGATACATACTGCGTCAGATCAGAAACCGATAACAGTCTTCCCCGGATATTCGCCAGACCCAACACCCATGCTTGTGTCTTGGGTACCGGCGTATATTCTGGGGGATAAATCACTTCTGATACTTCCCCCAGCGGGGCAACAAAATATTGCCCCATCATCTCAAAAGCAATGCCCGACCATCGGTTAACTTCATTGCCATTGGAAACGTAGTTTTTATTCCCCCGTTTCGCAATGCGAAGCAATTCGATAAATCCATTTGCTGCCATAGAGCTTATCCTGCATTGAGGTGCTGCTTAATTACATCTATTAATTGTTTTTCATCGACTGGTTTTGTTAGATAATCCGCTGCGCCTTGACGCTTGCCCCATACACGGTCAGTGGCCTGATCCTTAGTACTCACAATCACGATTGGAATATGTTTGGTCGTTGCACCACGTGCAATCTGGCGGGTCGCCTGAAAACCATTCACGCCCGGCATAACCACATCCATCAGGACTAGGTCCGGCAATTCTGCCTGTGCCATGGTGACGCCATCTGCGCCATTGGCTGCTTCAATCACCTCAAAGCCGTGTTTAGAAAGAATCTCTCTAAAGCGAAAAGTTTCTGTCGGTGAGTCATCCACAATTAGGATACGTGCCATGCCAATTCCCCAAAAAAATCAAATATTAAGCACTAATATGGTTACGGATTGCATTGAGCAATTCATCTTTACTAAAAGGTTTAGTCAGGTATTCATCTGAACCCACGACACGACCTTTGGCCTGATCAAATAAGCCATCTTTACTCGATAGCATAATCACAGGAATATTCTGGTAATTCTGAGAGTTTTTGATTAAGGCGCAGGTTTGATAACCATCCAGGCGCGGCATCATAATATCTACAAAAACGATATCTGGATTTGCTTCGGCAATTTTTGACAAAGCCTCAAAACCGTCTACTGCAGTAATGACCTCATAACCTTCGCGTTGAAGAAGAGTTTCCGCAGTACGACGAATGGTCTTTGAGTCATCAATAACCATAATTTTTAGATTTTGGAATTTATCGTCCATTTGTTTAACCCTTCCCATTTTAGAAACTATATGCCATAAGGCTCATAGGATTATTTTATTACGATCGATAAACATTTTTAACATAAAGTCACTTGTATTATCAATGAACATTTTCTACACAAGTAGACAAAATCATTTATTTTTAATAACAGCTTCACATTTTCTTATCGTTATTGGTTTTTTTTTGACTAACGGTAGTTTTTTATTGATAAATTTAAGTCTAATATAACAAGATTATTACTTTAAAATAAGTAATTTAGTCAACTTTAAATTCGGGGAGCCAATGATGAGTCAGTTTTTAAGAAAACTTGCTGTCATTGATAAAAATAAAATGACTGGTCAATTCATTGTTGTTGTGCTGCTACTGTTACAGGTGAGCTTAACGTGTGCGAGTAGTAACCAACTCCCGCAAAAAGCCACTTGGTATCGTTATTATGACAGCAAGGGTGTGGCCAATATCAGTACTAATGTCACGCCAAATCATATCCGTTATGGTTATGAAGCACTTGACCAGAATATGCAGGTGATTAAGCGTGCCCGTCCTTATAATGCCGAAGCGGATATCAGGCAAGCGCCACAACGTGCCCAACAGGCGCAGCGAATTGCCGAAGATCATAAACTCAAGCGTGCTTATAACAATAGCCAGACCGCTTTACAGAAAAAGAATGACAGCCTGGTCCAGTTAAAAAAACAGATTGATTTTCAGCAAGAACAAATGAAGCAACTGCAAAAAGATCGGGTCATGTTTGTGCGTCAGGAACGTGAATATTTACGTAAAGGTAAAACCCCACCGGCACAGCTGAAAACAACATTAGACAATAACCAGAAAAATCTCGCTTCCCAGAAAGAAAATATTCAATCTTTACAAAGTCGCTATCGAAATCTGGAAGCAGAATACGACAAAATTATCGCCCGTTTAAAAGCACTTGAATAAATACAAATAGCTAGCCGTGGTTTTGATCCATAGCCAGCTAAAAGGACTCATATGCAAACTGCACCGCATTCTCATGATTTAAATATGCCTTCCCCGCGCTCTATCCTGATCATGAGTGCACTTTGCTTAAATATGTTTTTAGTGGCTTGTGATAAAAATGAACCCGTACAGCAAACCGAAACAGCCAAATCCATTGAAGTCATTCCTCAAGATCTAGTTGCAGTTCAATCTGGCAATTCAGTTCAAAAAACCGCATTCACCGGCACCATTCGTGCAGTCAATCAAAGCAGCATACAGTCACAGGTCTCTGCTACTGCCACCAGCGTAAACGCACAGGTAGGTCAAACAGTTGCCAAGGGACAAGTGCTGGTACGCCTGAATAATCAGGACAATGCAGCTCGTCTGGCACAGGCGCGTGCGAATCTGGCCTCAACTCAAGCGCAAGCCAATCAGGCGCACAACATGATGCAGCGTAAAAAGCGTCTGCTCGATCAGGGGTTTATTTCAAAAGTAGAATATGAACAAAGTCAGGTCGATTATCAGGCCCAGCTTGAAAATGTCCGCGCCCAGCAAGCCAATGTCGATATTGCCCAGAAAGCAGATCGCGATGGCACCATGACCAGCCCGATCAGTGGCGTGATTACCCAGCGTCAGGTTGAACCCGGCCAAACCGTGGCGATTGGACAAACCCTGTTTGAAATCGTTGATCCAAAACGACTGGAAATTCAGGCACGCGTACCCAGTGATCTGCAATCAGGTTTAAAACTGGGCAGTCAGGTCGAATACACTATTCAAGGGAACCCAAATCGGCTCACTGCCGTAATTAGCCGGATTTCCCCGATCGCAGATCAGGCCAGTCGCCAGATCGAATTCTTTGCCACGCCAAATGAAACAATTCCCTCACTTAGCATTGGCTCCTTTGTCGAAGGCAACATTCTGAGTTCACAACAGATCTCTGGCCAGCTGATTCCATTAGATACTGTCCAGGATATCCAGAGCAAACCCTATGTCTGGGTGATTCGCCAGAATAAAATTATCAAGGTCAATGTTCAGGTTCTAGAACAGCGTTATAGCGACAACATTGCCGTGGTTCAAGGACTGGAAAATGGCGATCAGGTCAGCCGGGTTAAGTTTAGCGAATCCGATCTGCAAAAAACTGTCACCCTTCGCGCCAACTAAAACCATTCATACAGGATCATTGACATGTGGTTTACCCGAATTAGTGTGAAGTATCCGGTTTTCACCATCATGATGATGTTCTGTTTGATGGTGCTGGGGCTGGCTTCATGGCAGCGGATGGGCGTTGAAGAATTCCCTGATGTCGATTTCCCTTTTGTGGTGATTTATACCAACTATCCGGGTGCTTCTCCGGAAACGGTTGAATCGGAAATTACCAAAAAACTTGAAGATCAGATCAATACCATTTCCGGTTTAAAACAGGTCATTTCCCAGTCCAGTGAAGGCCTGTCCATCATCACCACTGAATTTAATCTGGATGTGACATCTACCACAGCAGCTCAGGACGTGCGGGATAAAATCGCTTCTGTAACTGCTGAATTTCGTGATGAGATTCAGGAGCCGATTGTCGAACGTTATGACCCGACGGCGAATGCGGTGATGTCGATCGTATTTGAATCCGACAATATGGATGTAAAAGCGCTCAGTTCTTATCTGGATCAGCGGATTGTGCCACAACTGCGCACAGTCCCTGGGGTGGGAACGGTCAATCTGCTTGGTGATGCGCAGCGCCAGATTCGGATTCAGGTGGAACCGCAAAAACTGCAAGCCTTTGGCATCGGTGTGGACAGTGTCATCAATACCTTAAAGGCCGAGAATATCGAAGTCCCGGGGGGGACACTTAAATCGGGTAATTCGGAACTGGTCATTGAAATCAATTCCAAAGTCTTGCATCCCCTCGCCTTCGGCGATCTGGTCATTGCCAATAAAAACGGCGTACCGATTTTCCTGAGACAAGTGGCCAATATTCAAGACAGTCAGGCAGAGCTGGAATCCGCTGCTTTTCTAAATGGCAAAACCGCAGTCGCAATTGATATTCTGCGCAGTTCAGACGCAAACGTCATCGAAGTAGTAGACAAGAGCTACGCAACTTTAGAAAGTATTGAGGCGCAGCTTCCACAAGGCACTACTTTACAAGTAGTGGTAGATTCCTCCAAAAGTATCCGCGGCACCATTGGCGATGTAGCCCGCACCATTATTGAAGGTGCGGTACTGGCCGTGCTGATAGTCCTACTTTTTCTGGGTTCTTTCCGTTCAACTGTGATTACCGGTTTGACTCTGCCCATTGCACTCTTGGGCACGCTGACCTTTATCTGGGCCTTTGGTTTTAGCATCAATATGATGACTTTGCTGGCGCTGTCCTTGAGTATTGGCCTGTTGATCGATGATGCAATTGTGGTACGTGAAAACATTGTCCGGCATGCCGATATGGGCAAAGACCATGTGACTGCCGCGCTCGATGGCACCAAAGAAATTGGCTTAGCCGTGCTGGCCACGACACTGACCATTGTTGCCGTCTTCCTGCCTGTGGCCTTTATGGGCGGAATTATTGGCCGTTTCTTCTACCAGTTCGGGGTCACGGTGAGTATGGCCGTTCTGATCTCGATGTTTGTCAGCTTTACCCTGGATCCAATGCTCTCTGCACATTGGGCAGAAAAGAAAAAAGATCCGAATAAAAAACCAGGTCGGGTGAAACGTTTCTTTAGCTGGATCTCCGGCAAGCTGGACAATCTAAGCCATGTCTATGAAAAATTATTAAAACTGGCATTGCGCTTCAGATTGATTACTTTATTAATTGCTGTCGCTTCTTTATTTGGTGCTCTGGGTTTATCCAAATTGATCGGCACCGAATTTGTACCAGTTCCCGATAAAGGCGAAATCCGGATCAAGTTTGAAACACCGGTCGATTCATCGCTTGAATATTCACAAGCCAAACTGCAGCAGGTGGATCAGATTATTCGTCAGCATCCGGATGTCAAAGCCACCTATGGGGTAATTAATGGCGCAACCGACCGCGGTAAAAACCATGTCAGTTTACGGGTGACCGTGACGCCGCGTACCGAACGTGAAAAGACCCTGAATGACCTGAATAATGAATTCCGCCAGCGTCTGCAATCGGTGGCCGGAATCAGCATTACTTCGGTGGCATCCGCTGATGAAACCGTGTCAGGCGGTCAGAAGCCGATCATGATCTCGATCAAAGGCCCGGATCTGGATGAACTGCAAAAAATTTCCGATCGTTTTATGACGGAAATGGCGAAGATTAATGGCATTGTCGATCTGGAAACTTCATTAAAAGAACCCAAGCCGACCCTCGATGTACAGATTAATCGCGTCTTGGCCAGTGATTTAGGTTTATCGGTCAATCAGATTGCCAATGTGGTGCGTCCGCTGATTGCCGGTGATGATGTCACCACCTGGCAGGATGAAAAAGGTGAAACCTATGATGTGAATCTGCGCCTGACCGAAGACCAGCGCAGCTTGCCTAGCGATTTACAGAATATGTATATCACCTCAAATAAAACCGATGCCAATAATCAACCAATTCTGGTTCCGCTTTCGAGCGTGGCCAAATTTGAAGAAAAACTCGGTGCCTCGCAGATTAATCGACGTGATCTGGCACGTGAAGTGCTAGTCGAGGCCAATACCTCAGGACGTCCTGCAGGCGACATTGGTACGGATATCAGCCGCTTGCAAGAAAATTTTGATATGCCACCGGGTTATAGTTTCGATACTCAAGGCTCCAATGCCGACATGGCAGAATCCGCAGGTTATGCCCTGACTGCGATTACCCTGTCGATTGTCTTTATCTATATTGTGCTCGGTTCGCAGTTCAACAGTTTTATCCATCCTGCGGCAATTATGGCCTCACTACCATTGTCGCTGATTGGCGTATTTCTGGCCTTGTTCCTGTTTAACTCAACCATGAACCTGTTCTCGATTATCGGCATTATCATGCTGATGGGACTGGTGACCAAGAATGCGATTCTACTGATCGACTTCATCAAGAAAGCCATGGACCGCGGCGAAGACCGTTATGATGCGATTATTGCCGCTGGTAAAACCCGTTTGCGTCCTATTCTGATGACTACCAGCGCGATGGTCATGGGCATGGTGCCACTTTCCCTAGGGCTAGGTGAAGGTGGTGAACAAAGTGCACCGATGGCGCATGCGGTGATTGGTGGGGTAATTACCTCTACCTTGCTGACCCTGGTGGTGGTGCCGGTGATCTTTACTTACCTGGATGACTTTAAGAATTTTATGCTGCGTCAGGCACGTAAAATCATGGCATAATTTAATGCAACACAATGAGGTGACATTCCCAAAAGCTCACCTCATTTTTTATTGTATAATCCCTGCTTTAACGCTTAATTTTTTAGGACAGTTTCCATGCGCGCGAGTCGCTTTTTATTTGCAACGTTAAGAGAAACCCCGAACGATGCTGAGGTTATTTCACATCAGCTCATGCTTCGTGCCGGTATGATTCGTAAGTTGGCTTCAGGTCTATACACCTGGTTGCCGATGGGCGTTCGCGTATTAAATAAAGTTGAAGCGATCGTTCGCGAAGAAATGGACAAGGTCGGTTCACTTCAAGTCTATATGCCGGTGACTCAACCTGCATCTTTATGGGAAGAATCAGGTCGTTATGTACAATACGGTCCTGAGCTTTTACGCTTCAACGACCGCCATGGCAACCCATTTGTTCTCGGTCCGACGCATGAAGAAGTGATCACTGACCTTGCACGTAACGAATTAAAAAGCTACAAGCAATTGCCTGCAAACTTTTACCAAGTACAAACCAAATTCCGTGACGAAATTCGGCCACGTTTTGGCGTAATGCGTTCACGTGAATTCATTATGAAAGATGCCTACTCTTTCCATGCCAACCAGGAATCACTGCAACAAACCTACGACGACATGTATGCAGCCTACTGCAAAATCTTCACCCGTCTTGGTTTAGATTTCCGTCCAGTACAAGCAGATACCGGTTCAATCGGTGGTTCAGGTTCTCACGAATTCCACGTACTGGCTTCAAGCGGTGAAGATGATATCGCCTTCTCGACTGAATCTGACTATGCAGCCAATATTGAAATGGCAGAAGCAGTACTTGTCGGTGAACGTGCGGCACCTACACAAGAACTCAAACTGGTAGATACACCAAATCAAAAAACCATTGCAGATGTATCAGCATTCTTGGGTACGAACCCTGCTCATTCAGTAAAAGCCTTATTGGTTCAAGGTGTTGTAGCGGAAGAAGGTCAAGGTGCACCTGTGGTTGCTTTATTCCTTCGTGGTGATCACGAACTGAATGAAATTAAAGCTGAAAAACATCCTTTAATTGCTGCACCTTTGACATTTGCTACTGAAGAACAACTTCAAGCACTTGGCTTAACTGCTGGCTTTGTCGGCCCTCAAGGTCTGGTCGAAAAAGGTGTCACCGTCATTGTTGATCGTGCAGCATCGGTATTGTCTGATTTTGTTGCGGGTGCAAATGCAGCAGATCAACACGCAACAGGTGTAAACTGGGAACGTGATGCGCAGTTCACTGAAGTTTATGACCTACGTAACGTGGTTGAAGGCGATCCATCTCCAGATGGTAAAGGTACGCTTCAAATCAAACGTGGTATCGAAGTGGGGCATATCTTCCAGTTGGGTCAAAAATACTCTGAAGCTTTAGGTTGTAAAGTCTTGGGTGAAGATGGCAAGCCATTCACTGTAACAATGGGTTGTTATGGTATTGGTGTAACGCGTGTAGTAGCTTCTGCAATCGAGCAGAACTTTGATGAGAAAGGCATTATCTGGCCAACTGCCATTGCACCGTTTGAAGTTGCCATTGTGCCGATGAATGCGCACAAATCTCCAAGAACTATGGAAGCTGCGGAAGCACTCTATGCTGAATTGCAAGCTGCAGGTTTTGACGTGTTACTCGATGACCGTAATGAACGTCCGGGCGTGAAATTCTCTGATCTTGAGCTTACAGGTATTCCACATCGTATTGTGATTGGTGAAAAAGGCTTGGATGCAGGTACTTTTGAATATAAAGGCCGCCGCGATGCTGAATCAGTAAATATTTCGAAAGAAGAATTATTGGAGAAGATTGCTAAATAATTCCGCTTTCTTATAAAAAATCCCGCGTAATGCGGGATTTTTTATGGCTATAAACTAGCAGAACTTATGCCCACCAAAGCAGTTTGAAGTCACATTCTGGTTTTGTAGCAACTTATCCATTAAGGTTAAGGTTGCGGGAGTTCCACCATTGTAGTTAGTAAATTGACCGACATCAATATTTAATTTACGTACGACTGGCACATTTGCAAGCGAACCTACAGCTTCACCTACATTTACATTAATCAAATTTTCAGGACGTAACAGGAATTCTGAAATAGCTGTGGCAACTTGAGGTAATACAAATGAAATATCCACTTCATCTGTGGTTTTTAATACCCCTAGTTGGATCGGATCTTTAAAAGACATCCACCAACCTGGTTTGGCAATATCAGCTGCATCTGCTCCTTGCCAATGTACATTTTGACTTTGTAAAGATAAATAGCCGCCTGTACCATTTAAAGGAATATTATGAATCATGTTCAAAGCCTGGACAAAGGTAATGTCCATATTCAGATTATCCAGACTTGAACCGGCCCCCATTTGAAAGAAAGAATGAGTTCCCAAATTAAGAAAGTCAATTAATGGGTCAAACTCCACGTATAGTTTATCATTTGAGAAATTTGGTGTACCAATTACATCGTTTGGCAAAGTTGCGCCAGATATAGGCGCTGCCAAAGGAATCGAGGTAATACTGGAACGAATATTCGTCACAGTTGCCGACTTTAGTCGTTGTCCGGTTACAATAGTCTCAGGCATGGTAAAGTCCACCCGCATGGAAGGCACAGTAATTCCAGTATGGCCCTCAGCACCAGGCTTACTAATAAATTCACGTGTTTGCCCCAAGGCCTTTAAATTCCCTTGAATTTTTTGATCACTTGCATTACCGAAAGTTCCGGCCTTTGTTACAGACTCGCCCGTAGTCTGCGCCATTTTCATATAGCCACTAAAACTTTTGAGACCATCATTCGGATTCTCAACGTTATCAGTTCCCATGGTCAAAAGCCCGACAATTTTATCTGCACCTAAGCGAAAACCCACTACTTCTCGGGTAGAGGCACTTCCGCCATTTTTAATCGCAAATTCAATAAAAGGATTATTTATACTGGCACTAGTATTAGCCCGATCACCGGAAAAGACAGGATTCCCTTCAGCATCAAAGCTGGGATTCAATCCACTTAATGCTAAGTTGGAAATATCAATATCACAGCCTGTTCCACCGTTACTTCCACCACAACCGAGCTGTAAAGTTTTAATATTAACGTTCAACTCCATCAAAGCCTCAACGCTCAGCTTATGAAAGTTAATCCCTTGAGATGAATCATAAGCATTTTCTAGATTTAATAATGCTTGTGCATCAACTGCAGATAAAGCGTCATCATCTAAAGCTGTCATTGCAAAACTTTGCTGTGTAATCACACACATTGCCAAAGCCAGACTATTCAAAAATATTTTTTTCATTTTAACGTCCTTATATTCTTATTAACGTGGTGTGATTCCCATCGTGCTACGAATGGTTCCACCAGTCAGTGCAATACTTGCCATATTTTGCATATTGCCATTGGTCGCCATGGCAAAATTGGTTTTAAATGGTGTCGCAATATTATTTTCGTAATTGAGTTTGACTTGATTATCCAAAGTCACTGTATCGGCACTGACACGAACTTTTCCTTTAACGCCCAAATGACCTTCCATCCGGTTAAAGTTAATCGAAGAAGTTTTTAATACCCCGGTTGAATCAATATCTTCATTGGCAATACTGAAATAGCTACCTAAATTATCTTTATCTGTATTTTCTTCTGATGTGAGTGGCCTAAATTTAAAGTTTGCCTCAAGTGACAAGAAGTTGGTATCTGGAGAACTGGCGGTTGGATCTACCCCAGGAATAATCACCAGTTCACCATTTCCATCAAGTTTAAAAGCGATATTGGTTAAAACATCGTCACGTTTGGAAAAATTATCGTGAGGCACATAGGCCCCGCATTTAGTGACCGATGCACTGGTACAGTTATATTTAGACCCTGGTAACTGACCAATCGCAAGCTCAGCTTTGGCTCCAATCAGTAGTTTATCAGCACGAATATAAATACCTTCATCTTCATAGCCAATAATACCTTCCGACTTGATCAGAGCATCGATATTCCTAAAGCCGGCATAATAATTAACTGCCTCACCATGATCGCCATTCTTGCCATCAATCAATATTATTGAGGTAGTGCTTGGCAAACCGGTTTTTTTGTCAATTCCGTAACCTTCAGTCGATGCCATGATGTTATAGGCAATGGCCTGTTTATTGTCTAGCCCATAGGTCGTCCCAGATAATGCAACATTGGCATTTAAATTATAGATAGGAATACCAATCCCCCATGAGCCCCCATCCCCACCCAGCTCGTTGAGCGAATTATCTGAAATAAACCGTGCCTTCGCAGCAATGGCCTGAAAGTCCATGCCTCGTATAGCAATAAGTGCAAAGTCATCCCCAGCCGCTGAAGTGCTGAGCGTCTGTTTAAGCACCTCACTCCCACCTAAAGTCTTTCGCATATTTTCATTAATGATAAAATCAAGACTTTTTGCAGTAATAGTATTTATATATATATTCCCAAAATCGATATAAGCATTTTTCCCATGTAAGGAACCGTCAGCATTACGTGTAGTCAATGGTCTGAGATTGGAAAATTGCACCGCATGGCTTCCCTTACCAGTATGACCAATCTCAAGTGTTGTCGGTGCCATAGTTGCTGGACGTCCAGTACTATTAGCACCTGTGAAATCTGCAGACAAGCCCAGATTCAACCCGCCTTCTCCGACCAGGCCACTGTAACCTGTTGCATTTTTGTCCTGACGCTCTAATACACCATTTACTTTATTGCTAACATCGAAAGTACCAATTTGGGTTTGATCAGCACTCATGGAGAGTCTTGCATTAGTGACTGCACCTGAAGCCCCTAATCGCATAATATTTTTACGTTCGTTATTTGGCGTATTATACCGTAAATCAATGTTAACCCCCGGATTGGTCGGATTAACCCGGCCAGCCGCGATATCAGTCAGATCTACAGCACGCTTTAAATCTACATACTGCTCTCGTGTTGTCAAAACCATGCCTTCGTTCGGGTCAATATACAGATAGCCCGATCCTGCAAAATTAAAATTAAAGTCATTCAAAATCAGACTATTTTCACCTAATTGATGACTAATCGTGGCATTTTTCAGTTGAAAGTCGATACTCGCAATTGAATCTTTATTAAATAAACCTGCACTGGTTTGCAATAGAACACTCAGCGGTGTAGAGGTACTAATTCCTAATGCACCTAAGCTTTGATTAGATTGTGTACCCGCAGTCCGAATACTATTTGCAGACTGACTACATGGATTGGTCGTACAAGCAATTTTTACCAAGTTTAAATCTGCAGTGGCTTGAAATGGTGAAACACTTGCCGCAAGCCGCAGTCCTGCCCCTTCCGAAGTTGCACCGACATCTATTTCCAGTTGACTAAGGATTGGATTATTATCTTTTCCATTAATTTCAACATCATGCAAACCTAAACCCATTTTTGTATTAGTCGTTGGATTTGGATCATACCAATTAACTTGAGCAATACTGGCTTTAGAAATTTCATGAGTAATCACCATACCATCTTGTCCAGTGACTTCACTCAATTCCTGCTCTTCAATACTTTCAAGTGCATAACCTTGTTGGATAAGACACATGCATACTGTTAGCAATTTCAACTTTATTGTTGTTTTTTTCATTTATATATCCTTATGCTGTACTTGACGTTGTTACTAACAACGACTTTGTGCCCCACCTGTACAGTTATAACCAAATATTTTCAAATTGCCTGACATATGTAAATTGCCATGAACATTCAACCCCATAAATCCTTTCTCAGCACCTTTATCAAACGAAGGAACATCTTGGGGTGCGGTTGTATAAGTTCCATCGGCATTATAGGTACGGCCGGTATAGGTACTATAAGCACCTGTATTGGCATAACCTTCTAATGCACCAGCACCTGTGCCCGTTTCGATAGAAACTGTATTAAAACCTAAGTTACGGATCTTCAAAGGTTGGTCATCATAGAATCTGATGTCCATGGCCGTTTGTGGCTCATTACGATGATTAATAATGGTTGTTCCATCAATTGAGAACTTATCAATCTGAATTGTGCCCTGAATACCTTTAAACACTAACCACTTTTTATTTCCATTGGCATCCATATGATTATTCGGTGCAATTGCTAATCGGCAAAACTGTCTACTTTCCCCACAAGTGTCCGGATCGAGCACATAAAATACTTCTAGTGGGTTACCATTTCCATCAAGCCGAGAAATTTTATCTTTACTTAAATCTGTCGCATAAACATGGTTTAAAGATAAAGTCCAGTTAAGATCTGCTCCACCCTGTCCTACGGTATCAGTTAATGCTTGCTGATCCAGAATCTCTAATCCGGCATAGCTGAACATCGAAGTACATAACAGTGTACAAAGAGTCAATAATTTGGACATGTTCGTACTCCCTTATAGACCTGTAGTTTTTATTTTTAAATGTTGAATCAGCACACCATCAATGACTGCCGAACCAAAGTTTTTACTTGAGCCATCAATGCTTTTAAATACGATGCCGGTTGAATCAACACCATCCTTCGCTCGCAGCATATTTGTCTCTGGAATCCGTTCTGTGGTGCCTATGGCAATACTACTGTGAGTTGCATTACGCCCTTGATAAAGTGCAGTAGTATCTAAAACATTATTTTTAATTGGTGTGCCACAACTATAGACATTACAGGTAGAACCCTTTAAATCGGTTGTTCCGAGTCCACCACCGTAATTTTGATAGATTTGATTATAAATAGAAGGAATATTGGGAATACGTGTCACTTCTAAAATAATGTTATTGCCTTCTGAACCCACCACGAAAGGCTGGTACATATTACCGAGCACCAAGTTAATATTTGGACTATAGAGATATAAACCATCAAAATCATGAAAGACTGGAGCAATACTTCCATTCAAGGCTGGGGTTGGGCCATCACCATCAAGCCCATCTGTTTTTGCTGCAGTACTTAAACGAATACCTTTCCTGTTTAGAGCATTATTACGAGTATTGATTGAATCTGTATTTCCAGCATATGTTCTGGCTAAAGTTACACTTTCAGCCGAGATCATCTCCCGATCAAAACCTTCTGCTTCTAATTGCTTATCTGTAAGGGTTCGTAATACCGCAATTTCTGCATCAGTTTTATTTTTTACTTTATCAAGCCTTGATAACAATCGAGTATCAAAATAACCAGTTGCCGAAGGATTATCATCAGTATTTAAGCGAATAATACTTGCCAAACCTAATGTTTGATTATAATCCTTATTGTCAGATTCTAAAGTTTGAAACAGCCGAATTTGTGAGCCATTAAGGCTAAGACCATTGGCAACAAATTGGGTTCTCAAACGGTGTTCTTTATCAAGCCCCGAAGTCGGCCCACCTGTTATAGGATCTACCACATTAGAAGAATTAAGCTCACGCGCAAAAATATCACTCCAGAAACCCAACTTGATATTATTATCACTTTCCACACCTGCAATCGGGCTTAATGGAGCCTCCAAAGCAATATAGCCTACATCTTTAGCAGCATCCTTGAACTGTTTAACATTTTCAGTTCCCGCACGAAACAACCAGGGATTCTCGGCTGATCCCCAGCTAAAACCCTGATTACTGTATCGCGTGCTTAGAGAGCCATCGCTTTTTGACAATGCCAGACCATAAATAAATACATCGGCTTTGGTTCTTAAAGAACCGACTGTGGTATTTTTTGCTTCTAACAAAGCGTCAGTTTTCGCATCACTAAGAATGCCTGCATACAGTTCTTCTGTCTGTTTTTTCGCTTCTGCTTCTGCAATTTGCCCTGCTTGAAATTTAGCTCGAATATCTGCTGCCGCATATGAGGCATCACTTAGTCGCTGCACTAAGCTATTAATTTCTGATCCAATAACATTGTTACGCGTGAAACCAGTCAAACTTTTGTAAAAAGTAGAATTGGCTAAATTCGCATTCGCTTCACTCGCACGACCACCATATAACAGCTGAATCATTTCATAGGTATTTGTAGTGGCATGTTCCAATGCTTTTTCAGCATAATTCAAAAGCCCTGTGGGATCTTCACTGACTGGTCTCGTCGTATAAACAGTCGTACCATCATTGACAGCCCTACCATCCGGGTCAAACAATCCTCTATTTGTTCCATTTCGATAGTAATTATGCCGTTCATTAAAATAGCGTTGAATAATTGCATCTGAATTAAAATAACGATCAGGAATTTCAGACTCTAATTTGGTCCTTTCAGCAGTCAGTTTATCCGGAATAGGCTGGGTATAGGTGCTGTATAAACTCGTATAACTCGTGTCATAAGTGGAATTGTAGGTAGAGGTATATAAAATGTTATAGCCGCTATCGATTTTTCCTTGAAGAACATTATTATCATAAGATGTTTTATAAATTTTATCATATACATTCTCCCCTAACTTCTCATAGTTTTCCCCTGTTGGAATAATACGAATAAATCCTGTATCTGCTTGTCCGGGATTTTCAATGCCTCTGGCATAACTGGAACCAGCAGAAAGATCTTTAGGACCTTGAAACACCATTTTGAAGTCGTCAAGAACAAGCGCAACACCTTCACCTGTGGTGTTAGAAAGAGAAGAATCTGATAATTCCTGCATCGCATGTGCAGAAGGCAACAGGCTGAAACCGATTGTCATCGCCAAATAACTTTTGCGAAATTTAAATATATCTTTTATCTGAGCCATCTCACTCTTTCCTTTTTATTCGATGCTCCGCACCTTATGCTTCAGCTTCCCAGCCGCCAATCTTTGATTTTTTATAATGCATCGCATCTTTTTTATGGTTATGCGGAATCCATTATGCTGATTTTTGATACAGATGCCAAAGCCAATTAGGCGAAAAATAGCAGTTTCCGATGAATGAAAATCTCAAAAAAATAAACGGGACATAAAGTCCCGTCATTCAATATTTTAAAACAATTAGGTCTTCGGCAAAGTAACGCCTGTCTGACCTTGATATTTACCACCACGATCTTTATATGAGGTTTCACAGACTTCATCAGATTCAAAAAACAGCATCTGCGCTACACCTTCACCTGCATAAATACGCGCAGGAAGATTGGTCGTATTTGAAAACTCTAAAGTGACGTGTCCTTCCCACTCTGGCTCAAGCGGAGTCACGTTAACAATGATGCCACAACGCGCATAAGTAGACTTGCCCAAGCACACGGTCAAGACATTACGTGGAATGCGGAAATATTCGATGGTACGCGCCAAAGCAAACGAGTTAGGCGGAATGATACAGACATCCGACTCGATATCAATAAAGCTGCGTTCATCAAAGTTCTTCGGATCGACAATTGCAGAATGCACATTGGTGAATACTTTAAATTCACGTGCACAACGCACGTCATAACCATAGCTGGATACGCCATACGAAATCAGCTTTTGACCATTTTCATCCAAACGTACCTGGTTTTCTGCATACGGTTCAATCATGCCGTGTTTTTCGCTCATTTCGCGAATCCAACGATCAGACTTAATTGCCATTGATATAATCCAAAAATCTTAAAAACAAGTTATTACGACGTACTTTAACTGAAATTGACACTAATGAAAATAAGTGAAAGGCTTAGAGCTCAAGTTACCAAAAAACTGCTGATCGAGATCAGCTTATAAACTTAAAAGTGCAGAATAGCTTAAAGGAATGGAAAAGCTCATTAATACCAGCGAAGCCGTTTTCTGCAGGTTTTTCTGATTGAGCCAGCGACTGTTTTTTCTGGCCAGGATTGAACCCAGAAAAGTCCAGAAGAATGCAATCGGAATCAGCAGAAGTAAGAAAACAAGCATATGAGTCATATAATGCTGACTACTTTTCCAGACAATGACAGGAAAAATAGCTGAGGCAAATAAAAGTGCTTTAGGATTAAGCAAGGTTGCCAAAAATAATTCTCGTGCGCGAATCGAGACATTTTCAAGATTTTCGCTTATGTCTGCAGTCCGCCATAATTTCACAGCAAGGAACAGAATATAGCCAGCACTAAAAAGCTTGAGAATGGTCGGTAACAGTGGAAGATGAACGGAAATTTTTCCGATCAGAATGCCCCATAAGCTAATGGCGATCAGATAACCAAAGGCTTCGGCAGGAATTAAACGAAATGTTTTTTTAAATCCGACCTGAATGCCTGAAGATGCCAATAAGGTATTGGTTGGGCCTGGTGTTAAAAGAATGGTTGCCACTAAACCAATAAAAAACCATGAAATCATAGTTTGACCTCGCTCTAATCCGCGTAGCATAGAAGAATTCGGTCAGTGCTGCAAAAAAATAATTGTAAGAGAACATATAATCTTATATTAAAATTTATTTATTTTAATTAATTCAAATATTTATATAAGATTTCAGGATAAACACCCGATAGTCATTTCAGTCAATTTCGATCATTTAAATCGAGCTAATTTTAAAAATAAGAAATAAGAAGCCCTAGCTTTTAGCTAAGGCTTAAATATCTGAATTGTCTATAGAATTAAAAAATTCGACTATGGTCTTTCTCTGCTTTAGGTAACTGCGCTGCAATTTTCTCTGCAATCAGCATATAGCTTTCTGCAGCAGCATCTCCCGCGATCACTGACGGCGTTCCAGCATCGGCATTTTCACGAATTTTAGCATCCAAAGGTAAACGACCCAATAATGGGACTTGATATTGCTCAGACAGTTTATCGCCACCGCCTGTACCAAAAATCTGTTCCTCAAAACCACAATTTGAGCAGATATGGGTCGACATGTTTTCAATCACGCCCATGATCGGAATCTGCACGCGGTTAAACAATTCAATGCCTTTGGTCGCATCCAGCAAGGCCACGTTTTGTGGCGTTGTCACAATTACTGCGCCCGTTACCGGAATACGCTGCGCGAGAGTTAACTGGATATCACCTGTGCCAGGTGGCATATCAATCATCAGCACATCAAGGTCTGGCCATAGGGTCTGATTGAATAACTGCATTAATGCACCCGTGGCTTTTGGACCACGCCAGGCGACTGGAGTATTGTGATCTCCAGTTAAATGGCCAATTGATAATACCGCCATCCCATAGGCTTCGATAGGGACAAACTGCTCTGCTTCGATCATTGGCGTTTTGCCGGCATTGCCGAGCATAGTCGGAATACTTGGGCCGTAAATATCGGCATCTAGTACGCCTACGCGCAGGCCTAATTTCTGTAGAGCCAAAGCCAGATTTACAGTCGTGGTCGATTTACCTACGCCACCTTTACCAGATGACACCAGAATCACATTTTGAATCCTTGGGTGTTTTGGAACATCACGCTGTTGCGGCGCAGCTTTTTGAATAGGTGGATTATTTGGATCAGCTTCTTCTGTTTTTGCAGGCTGTGCCGACGCATCAACCACAGGGGGAAGATTGGGTTTTGCTTCCGCTTTAGGCTCGCTTGAACAGTTTTCACCTTCAGCATGGTTATGCCCGCAACCCCCTTCTTTCTTATGTCCAGTTTTCTGCTGAATCACATGCATATTCAGTTCTTGAATACCACATTTTTGCAAAGCTTCCGCCAGTTCATCATGAATCTGTTGCAGCTGCGCTTTTTCTTCTGGATAGGTATTCAAAGTGATTTGCAGAATCTCACCCTGTACATTGACCTGCGTAATACGATCTTTCAAGGCATTGCTGGAATTTGGCAAGATATAGTTTTGCAGTACGTTTTGCACAGCTTCTTCGTTCACCTCCTTGGAAGGCGAAAAAACCGATTTAAGCGAAGAAAGCCAAGACATAGGTTACTCCAAAAATGTAGATCGACATCTGAATCGCTTAGTTTAACGGGGTTTTAGGCGAAGGTTAAGCACTGTATTGGAGAAGATGAAACAGATATCTTTAATTTCCAACTATTTTACTTGGTTTTGTGAAATATTTTATGAAATCTTGGTGAATAGAAATAATGAAAAATGAATGATTGAGAGTAAAGAAAGGCAGATTATTTTGATGTAATAAATTTTTTTTATTGATCTTATGTGATCAAGCCACTTTAACCCTCTGTAATTAAAGTGGCTCTATGATCACAGACTATTTATGATTTTTATTGTTTTCAGATTTGTCTTGTTGATCCTTGGTGTTTTTATCCTGATCTTGTTTCGATTCATCCTTTTTGGACTGAGATTTGCTTTCTGAATCTGTATCTTTGGCATCTTGCTGCTGATCCGAATCACTTTCCTTCGATTGATTATCTTTCATTTTATTCATCGTATCAGTCGCCATCTGTTTCAGATCAGCGAACTTAACCGAGGCTTCGCTGAATAAGTCTGTGATTTTCTGTCTAGTATCTTCAAACTTATGCATGGCTTCATCTTTTAAATTTGCCATACTTGCCTGCTGATCGGTCTGACCATCTTTAGCATTTTGTTTATCTGACTTGTTAGATGATTTATCTTGAGATGTATGATCTGCTTTGGCCTTTTTCACATCATCCGAACCTTGCTCAGCATGTTGCTGGCCGTCAGATTTACCATGTTTCAGCTCATTCAGAAGCTTTTCACCTTTTTGCAATAGCTCCTCACCGATCGCAATCGCCTTGGCTTTTAGATCATCCATCTTAAAGCTTTCAGTTTTTTTATCGGACTGATTCTCTTGAGAACTGTCTTTTTGCGCTGATTGCTCAGCATTTGCATCTTTGCCGTTGTGCTGGGTATCAGACTTCTGATCAGCATGGGTCTGGGCACTTTGACCGTTCTTATGTTCCTGATTATGCTGTTTATCTATCTCGTTTTGCTTTTGCTCTTTAGCAAGCTGATCATTTAATTCGCGTGCATGTTGTTCTTTATCTTGATTTTGCTTCGACGTATTGTTTTGGTTCTGCTGAGTCATGAGGTACCCTCCTTAGGCATATCATATAAACAATCAGCCATTTTTTAGCACAAAGCATCACGCGAATCGGGCGAAGTAAGCAAACTGCAACAAAGCCTGTACATGTTGTTGCTATTGTTTGCAGGATGTAGCATGAGCTGAGTCAAATCTGTATTGAAAAGCTATATGCTAAAGATGATGCAGGCTTTTGTATTCGGGCTGTCCAAGTCCATCTATTCGCAGGGTTTCAGCAAAGCATTTCTTTGTAATCCCCTCGGCATCATGTAAAATTATGGCCCATTGCATAATGAATACGAATGAGAGAGTGAATCCGTGCGTAAAATTTTAGTCACCAATGCCCTTCCTTACGCCAATGGCCCGATTCATATGGGTCACTTACTTGGCTATATCCAAGCAGATATTTGGGTACGTGCCATGCGTGCGATGGGTCATGATGTGACTTATGTCTGTGCGGATGATGCTCACGGAACCGCGATCATGCTACGTGCCGAAGCGAATGGCATTTCACCTGAAGCGCAAATTGCCAATGTGCAAAAAGAACACATTCGTGACTTTGACGGTTTCGGTGTGCATTTCGATCATTATGATTCTACACATAGCGATACCAACCGTGCCCGTGCGTCAGAAATCTATGTGAAAAACCGTGATGCGGGCAATATTGCAGTTCGTCCGGTGACCCAGCTTTTTGATCCTGAAAAAGGCATGTTCCTGTCAGACCGTTTCATTAAAGGCACCTGTCCTAAATGTAAGGCGGAAGATCAGTACGGCGACTCATGTGAAGTCTGCGGTGCAACTTATAATGCGACAGAGTTGTTGAATCCGCATTCCACTTTAAGTGGCGCAACTCCAGTCGAAAAATCATCTGATCATTACTTCTTTAAATTGCCAAATTTTGGTGAATACCTGCAAAAATGGACTCGTGATGAAGGTCGCTTGCCGGTATCGATTGCCAACAAGCTGGACGAATGGTTTGAAAATGGCTTGAACGACTGGGACATCTCACGTGATGCGCCATACTTCGGTTTTGAAATTCCAGATGCGCCAAACAAATATTTCTATGTTTGGGTGGATGCGCCGATTGGTTATATGTCGAGCTTTGAAAACTACATCAAAACCAAACGTCCTGAATTGAATTTTGATGACTACTGGAAAAAAGATTCTGAAAATGAGGTGTATCACTTCATTGGTAAAGACATCGTGTATTTCCATGCCCTGTTCTGGCCGGCAATGCTTGAAGGTGCAAACTACCGCACGCCATCAGGCTTATTCGTGAATGGTTTCTTGACTATCAATGGCCAAAAGATGTCAAAATCTCGCGGCACATTTATTAAAGCGGAAACCTATTTAGAGCATTTAAATCCTGAATATCTACGCTATTACTTCGCGTCGAAACTTTCTGACAAAGTTGAAGATTCTGACCTGAACCTTGATGATTTCGTTCAGAAAGTAAATTCAGATTTGGTCGGTAAAGTCGTGAATATTGCCAGCCGTTGTGCAAAATTCATTAACACCAAATTTGACAACAAATTAAGCACTACATGTACTGAACCTGAATTGGTACAAAACTTTATTGATGCCGGTAGCTCAATTGCTCAGGCTTATGAAGCACGCGAATTCTCTGCGGCAATTCGTGAAATCATGGCGCTGGCAGACAAAGCCAACCAATACATCGATGAGAAGAAGCCTTGGGCACTTGCGAAACAGGAAGGTCAGGAACAACAGGTTCATGATGTATGTTCTGTGGGTATCAACCTGTTCCGTCAATTGGCGATTTATCTTGCGCCTGTATTGCCAACTTTGGCTCAGCAGGTTCAAGATTTCTTGCAATTAGCTTCTTTCGACTTCACTTCTCGTGAAACGATTCTGGTCGGTCATGAAATTGCATTATTCCAACCTTTAATGCAACGTGTTGACCCGAAAGCTGTAGCTGCGATGGTCGATGCATCTAAAGATTCTTTAGCTGCGCCTGCTGCTGAACCAGCAAAAGCTGAAAAGAAAAAAGAGAAGAAGATTGAAAAGAAAGCTGAACCTAAAGTCGGTGAAGCTGAAATCATTAATATTGATGATTTTATGAAAGTTGACCTGCGTGTGGCTGAAGTTTTGGAAGCTGCAACGGTTGAAGGTTCTGACAAGCTGCTTCAACTCACTTTAAATGTCGGTGAGGCTGAGCCACGTAATGTGCTCAGTGGTATTCGTGAGTTCTACCAACCTGAAGACTTAAAAGGCAAACTGGTGGTGATGGTGGCGAACCTTGCGCCACGTAAAATGCGTTTTGGGATCTCTAACGGTATGGTGCTAGCTGCGGGTAATGGCGACGGCGTTTGGGTGATTTCACCTGAATCTGGTGCTAAACCGGGTGATAAAGTGTCTTAAGATTTAAGTCATAAATAAAAAATTCCCTCTTTAAAGAGGGAATTTTTTATTCTTCCATTATTTTTTCCCATTGATACTGACAGTATCCACATAAACCTTCACTCCATGTAACCTCCTCAGGGCTTAGAGCTGTTTCACACCGTGAACATACATGATGGGCTTTTTCTTCACAGTGTAAACAGAAACCTTCTTCCATTGAATAAGTAGCTTCGCAACACTCTGGGCAAACTGTATAAGGGTCTTCTCCACCATCTTTATAATGATGATATCCATAATTTCTATTTTGATCTTCAGACACAGCTGAATTGATAACTGTTGTATAAGACATAATATTTTGACAGGATAAACAAATGTAATCTGTCTCTTTAATATCTACGCCGGTCTCAACTGGTTTTATTAAATCAGATCCACAATTCAAACAAACTGAGTTATTAAGCAGCTCTTCTTGCTTAGCACTCATATATATATTTCTCCCTAACTGGACTGCACAATCTTGTTTTTCAGCAGTATAAACTTCCCGTACATCCAATAGTTTGTTCCAATATTCTGTTCCAAATAAATCAGATGGCTCTTTTTCTAAATAATTACGGGTAAACGCGTTAATAATATTAAAACTATGAGCAAGAATAGACTCAATAGTTTTAGGGTTTTCATTACTAAAATAATGTTCAATGTTATTTCTATATGCCTGAATTTTATCTAGTTGTTTCCAATCAACAATTATATCCAGACTTTTAAAACGATCCTGAATGCCTTGTACATCCACTGTTTTTTTCCCGTCCCCTACAAAAGTAATTTCTCCATTTATAAATTTTGGGGTAATTTTTTGCTTTATCAGGACTTCATCACTATCTTCATCACTTAACTCTGCCAGATGATATTTAAATAGAAGTAAAATGCCAGAAAATAAGTTTCTAGTACAAGAGGTTAATCTCTTAGGATTCTTAGCAATCAACTCATAGTCTTCAATCCCTAATTGAATAGAATCAATTGCATTTTTTAAAATACTCATTTTGCTTGTCCTACTTATCTCATTATGCATTACTAAATTCAGTCTAAGCATCTAATTTAGTGGAATTATTTGGTTAAGATAACACCAAATATTTTAATAGTGAAAAAATCATAAAGGCATGCTAAAAAGATTTATCCTTTTAAAACTTATAAGAAACCTATGAAAAATTTAAAACCACTTTTCCTAGCCCTAGCTCTAAGCACCACAGCCATCACAACTTAAGCAGCTGAACCCACCACCATCACCTAAAAACAAGTCGCTGGCTAATCCCCTCATAAAATCCAAATATAAAAAAGCCTCTATTTCTAGAGGCTTTTTTTATTGCTGGGTCACTTAGCCTTGCAACACAAATTCCCAAATCACATAGCCCAGTCCAAAACCAAGTAGTGAATATAAGGTAATAATGAAAAATACAAAGCTGGCATTGTTTTTTCTTTTCCAAAAACTCATCGCGACACCCAAAGCTTGTTCGTAATACCCCATGTTAACGAGCTTTTCATAAAAAGTGAAATGTATCTAAGCATTTTATTTATAATAATATTTTCATTAAAAATAAATTCTTTACTTTCAAAAAATCAATATACAGATTCAGACTGATTTTTTAGTACAGATGCCAAATCAGCACTTCCATTTTAAAAAATGGTAAATATATTCATATTCTTTTTCGCTGGCATCCGTGCTAATACATAGAATTGACTTTAATTACATAAGAATAGCTATGAAATACTTCACTTCTTCTCTCGTCGTGTCATTGCTTGCTTTAGGTTCAATGGCGGGTATCTCTCAAACACATGCACAATCCGTTTCTAGCACCCAACAACAAAAACAGGTTCCCGGTTATTATCAACATAACTTCGGGGATTACCAAATTACTGCCCTGCTAGATGGCACCAATTATCTGTCCAAAGCCTTATTTAAAGATATTCCAGCAGCTCAAGCCGACCAGATATTGAAAAAATACTACGTCGATCAAGCTAAAGGCATCCAAACCTCCGTGAATGCCTTTCTGGTCAATACAGCCAAGGAAATGGTTCTGGTCGATAGTGGGACTTCAAGCTGTAATGGTCCACACCTAGGTTCAGTGTATTCCAATTTAAAGGCTTCAGGGCATAAACCTGAACAGGTCAATGCCATCCTGCTCACGCATTTACATCCAGACCATGTATGCGGTATAAGTAATAATAGTGTTGCCAATTTTCCCAATGCCAACATTTATGTGTCTCAAGCTGAACTGGATTTCTGGATGAATCCCACAACGGTAGAAAAATTACCAAAAGCCAAGCAGGCAGGTTTTTTGGGCACAGTCGATAAAATCAAGAAAGCCATTGCACCCTATCAGGCCAAGAATCAGCTCAAAACCTTTAAAACTGGCGATAAAATCCATGCTTTCGATGTTATCAGTTCGGCTGGACATACACCGGGGCATTTTGGTTTTAGCTTAAAATCTAAAGGTCAGCAGATGGTGTTTATTGGAGATATTGTGCACTCACATACGCTGCAGTTTGATCGCCCACAGACCGGCGTTGACTTTGATGTCGATCCGAAAAAGGCGATCGAAACCCGCTTAAAATATTTTGCTGAATATGCGAAAAATGGTCAGACGGTAGCAGCACCACATTTGCCATTTCCGGGGATTGGACATATTTATTCTAAAGACAATAAAAGCTATCAATGGATTCCGGTACATTTTAAAGATTAATTGAATACTTCAATAATTTTATCTAAGCATGAAACCCTAATTTTTTAGGGTTTCATTTATTTTAAATATCCTTCAGCCAGATTCCCTATGACTTGGTAAATTTAAAACTTGAATGACGCTTTGAAATTTAAAAGCAATAGTTTCGTTTATTTTTAAATTTTTTCTTAAAAATCTTTTACTTTTTACGTGCACCTTTAGCATGCTTTTTTAGCACCGTTTTTCTTACGATAAATATAAACACCTAAAAATATAATATAAATCTGAATTTTATGAACTCTCGCCATGTCTTAGTTTGGTGCAAAAAAATAGTAACGTGCTTTATATCGAGTCTTATCAATTTCAAGAAATTCTTCATCAAAATTTCCCTTGCTTAGCCCTCTTCTACAATCAATTTGCCTCTATATACTGATTTTCTTTTGTGATCCCGCGCACTAAATTGGAACGCACCATGCAAAATATAGACTTATTATTTCTTCTTCTCGGTGCAGTTCTAGTGCTTGCCATGCATGCTGGATTTGCTTTTTTAGAGCTTGGAACAGTTCGACATAAAAACCAGGTCAATGCCCTAAGTAAAATTTTAACTGACTTTGCCATCTCCGCCATCGCTTATTTTTTAGTGGGCTACTATATTGCCTACGGTCAGCACTTTTTCCATGATGCTGCAACCTTGTCTGCCGATCATGGCTACAATCTAATGCGCTGTTTTTTCCTGTTGACCTTTGCTGCAGCAATTCCAGCGATTATCTCTGGAGGAATTGCGGAACGTGCCAAAATGCGTTCACAGGCTTTAGCCACCCTATTCCTGGTTGCGCTGACCTATCCTTTTTTTGAAGGTATGATCTGGAATGGCAACCTTGGTTTTCAGGATTGGCTGACCCATGCATTTGGTGCAAGTTTTCATGATTTTGCCGGCTCAGTTGTCGTTCATGCAATGGGCAGCTGGATCGCACTGGCTGCAGTAATACTGCTTGGTGCGCGTCATGGCCGTTACAAAAAAGATGGCCGGATCACCGCGCATCCTCCTTCATCAATTCCTTTTTTGGCTTTAGGCTCCTGGATTCTGATTGTTGGATGGTTCGGTTTCAATGTCATGAGCGCGCAGCGGCTGGATGCCATTTCTGGGCTGATCGCTATTAACTCTTTGATGGCCATGGTCGGTGGAACAATAGCAGCCAAAGTTGCGGGGAAAGATGACCCGGGCTTCCTGCATAATGGTCCTTTAGCAGGTCTGGTGGCGATTTGTGCCGGATCAGATGTCGTTCATCCCTTGGGTGCTTTTTTTATCGGGATCAGCGCCGGTATTATTTTTGTGAAATTCTTTACCTATACCCAAAATAAACTCAAAGTGGATGACGTATTGGGAGTCTGGCCTTTACATGGCGTTTGTGGTGCTTTTGGTGGATTAGCTGTGGGTATTTTCGGTCAGCAATGGCTCGGAGGAATGGGAGGAGTGTCTTTAATTTCACAACTCACAGGTACGGTGCTGGCGATTGTCATTGCTTTGGCGGGTGGTTTTTTGGTGTATGGCCTGCTTAAGGTTTTGATGGGTATTCGCCTGACTGAGGAAGAAGAGTTCAACGGTGCAGACCTGTCGATTCATCGTATTTCTGCTAATTCGGAAGAAAATACTTTTTAATGGATATAAAAAAAGCCTCTAGGGCTAGCGGCTTTTTTTATTTATAAGCAGCACGTCTATACGAGATAATTACTTCATACCAAAGATCAGTTTTAAACCAAGTACCGTCATAACTGCGCCTGCGGCGCGGTCAAACAAAGCTTTAAACTTCAAATAAACACGACGTGGCTTTTCCGCAGATAATGCAACTGCGACCAGTGAACACCAGCCCGCATCAATAAAGAAACATAAGACAGGTAAAACAAAATAAAAATACGTTGGAATTTCTTTGGGCAATAACGCGGTAAAAATACTGGCAAGCACAATCGCAATTTTAGGATTGGACAACTGTGTAATTAAACCTGTGGTAAAGGCACGGCGTAAAGACATCTGTTTGGCAATGGCGACATCCGCTTCGATCGGATCTTTGGCATGTTTAATAATTTTAAACGCCAGCCAAAGCAAATATAAACCACCACAAATTTTTAAGGCCAGATAAGCCGAAGGTACAGCCAGCAAAAATGCCTGCAAACCCAGTACTGCCAGCAGACCAAAAATCGCTGCACCGAGACCAGTACCCAATGCAGTAAATAAACCATGTTTACGTGAAATGGCAATTGAATTTTTTGCCACATAAATAGAAGTCGGCCCGGGACTCATTGCACCTAACATCAGGGCAAAAGCAATCGAACCTAAAATCCAGAATGATTCCACGAGATAACCTGACTTAAAAATTGAAGGGCTATTTTAAGCACAAACCTGACAATTTGCTGTAAAAATTTCTGGATTTGTCATGAATTTTAACTATTGCAATTACTTAAGGTTTCAACTGATCCTGAGCACTCAAATGCTTGTCTAGCAGTTGATAATCCTGCTCATGTACAGGTACACCGCCAATAATCATGGTGCGGGTTTCTGTTTTAGGTTTGTTCATCGCATCATCACAGCCCGACAGACTGAGCAGCATGCCGACCCACACAGCACAGGATAATATTTTCATTATTCTACCCTCCTCAGGGTTTCCTCTGTTTAGATTAGCATTATTGTTTAAATAATCAGCGGAATATTTGTGACAATCTACGACCAATTCGATGGTGATCAGCTAATAATGGGCTATTCAAAAGCTCTGATTTTTAGCACTTCCGCTATAATGCTTACATCATGAACTTTGCGAAAGTTTATGTTTGAAACCATTGCCCAAAATATTCCAGATCAACAAATTAATTTTCACGATATTACTTTAACAATACGTCGTCTGGATCTGGTGCATCCGCAAATTTCGGGCAACAAGTTTTTTAAACTGAAATACAATTTTCTTGAAGCCAAAAGACAGGATTATCAGCATATTCTGAGTTTTGGAGGTGCTTATTCCAATCATATTGCCGCTACTGCATTTGCCTCACAGCAGTTTGGTTTTCAGAGTGTTGGTATGATTCGAGGTGAAGAACTGGCTGATCGACCATTGAATCCAACATTAGCCACCGCCCAGCAATTCGGGATGCAGTTGCATTTCGTCAGTCGTGATGAATATCGACGCAAGCAACAGCCTGAGTATTTGGCCGAACTCGCTCGACAATTTCCTGAACATTATATTATTCCTGAAGGTGGAACCAATGCTTTGGCGATTCAAGGTTGTCAGGAAATATTAAAAGATGGCGATGCGCAATTTGATGTGATTTGTTGTGCAGTAGGCACCGGTGGCACCATCAGTGGATTGATCGAAGCCAGTCATGGGCATCAACAGGTTTTAGGATTTTCTGCACTGAAAGGTTCATTTTTAAAAGATGAAATCGCTCAACTAACGAATAAAACCAACTGGAATATTCTCGATGATTATTGCTGTGGTGGCTATGCCAAAACCAGTGCAGCCTTGATGCAGTTTATCCGGGATTTTGAAGCGGAATTTGCAATTCCACTGGAGCAGATCTACACGGCTAAAATGCTGATGGGGATTTTTGATCTAATCGAGAAAAATTATTTTCCGGCTGGATCAAAACTGTTGGTGATTCATACTGGTGGTCTGCAAGGCCGTCATATTCCCTTTGATTTTATAGCAACTTAATCTTCAATCGGTTGATTGTTATTTAAGGCAATTAACCCTTTGACCAAGCGGTAGATATGCCAGATAAAGACCAGAAATACAATCAGGAAGCCAATCAAGATCACGGTTAATAAGCCACCGACGATATAGCCCAGCAAACTGATCCAGAAGGTTTTAATTTGCCAGTCGACATGACTTTCCAGCCAGGTACCGCGCATTTCATCACGCTTGATATAATTCATCACAATCGCAATAAATGGGGTCAGACCAAGAAAAAATCCTAAAATATAAAGAATATAAGTAATCAGATTATATTGTTTTAAATCTTCCGCGCTTGCCATTCGCTTTTCCTTGTTATTATCTTTTTAGTTTGTACAAAAACTATGCATGATTTTTAAGCAGCTTTCAAATATTTTATGTTTAAAATCCGCTGTAAATCTGCAATCACGGAACTGATTTTTCTGGAATAGAGAAAGCTGAAATAAAATTGTCTATAATGCTTCCCTTTTCTTCTCCCTTGAGTGTGTGATGTCTTCCAAGCAATACGATGTTCTAGTCATAGGTGCCGGTGCCTCAGGTTTAATGACGGCGTATATGGCTGCGCAACGTGGGCGTAAAGTCGTGGTGGTGGAAAAAGCCAACAAGGTTGGCAAAAAAATCCTGATGTCTGGCGGTGGTAAATGTAATTTCACCAATCTGGAAGTCGAACCGAGCAATTATATTTCACACAATCCACATTTTGTGATTTCAGCTTTAACGCGTTATACCAATTGGGACTTTATTGGCTTGGTATGTGAATACGGCATTGCCTATGAAGAGCGCAAACATGGACAGCTGTTTACCTTAAATGGTGCAAAAGATATCTTGTCGATGCTGCTGGCGGAATGTGACAAAACTGGGCTGGTCGATATCAAAACCAGCTGCGAAGTGAAAGCAGTCAATCCAGTCGATGATCAAGGCTTTCAGGTGGCGACCTCACTGGGATACTTTGAAGTTGAATCTGTCGTCGTGGCATCTGGCGGTTTATCTATTCCTACGCTTGGCGGTTCAGGCATTGGCTATGAGATTGCAAAACAGTTTGGACATCACGTCTATCCAACCCGTGCCGGACTGGTTCCATTTACTTTTTCTGACGGATTTAAAGAAGTCACGACACGCTTAAGCGGAAATGCTGTAGAAGCAACACTCTCCAATGAGCTTAATAGCTTTACCGAAGCGCTATTGTTTACCCATCGTGGTTTGAGTGGGCCAAGTTCCCTGCAACTTTCCAATTACTGGAATGTTGGTCAGAGCTTTAAGGTCGATTTCTTACCGAGTCTAGATTTACTGGATTTCTTTAAAACGAGAAAACAAAATCAGCCCAAAGTCTTGCTGCGTACATTACTGAATGAATATTTACCGAAAAGTGTGGTGGCTGAATTACAAAGTCTGATCTGGACTGAAAGCGCTGAAACTGCCATTGGCAATATCAGTGATGACAAGCTGGAACAGATTGCGGCACGTCTGCATGGCTTTGAAGTGAAACCTTCAGGAACAGAAGGCTACCGTACAGCGGAAGTGACTTTGGGTGGTGTAGACACCACGGAAGTATCCTCAAAAACCATGGAAAGTAAAAAGCAGAAAGGCTTGTATTTTATTGGTGAAGTGCTGGATGTCACCGGACATTTGGGCGGTTATAATTTCCAATGGGCATGGTCATCGGCACATGCCGCATCGGAATATATTTAATCAATAGATAATCTGGTTTGCTACTTAACTCATTCCAGATAGTCTGTTTTAAACAGGTTGAGATTGGCCGTATTTGTTAAACGGTCAATCGTCAGCTGCATTTTTTGAGCTTCTCGCAGAAATAGTGGTACGTCATCTGCTGAAGATGCCATGAATTTATGTTGGAGTGCTTTCCACATATTGTTGATCTCCTTTTCTTTATATTTTTAATGCAAGAAAAATACCAAAATCATTTTAGTATTCACTTGAATATTCTATATTTTTTAAAAAATAAATTCTATTACTAGTGACTGAGCAGGATTGACTTCTCAGTTAAATTCGTCTGTCTCTGGTATTTTCTTATCTAGCTCTCGCTCAGACTGCTCGTCCTGTGTGCTCTTCACAAAAATAAATCGATAGGCAGCGGTAAAAAAGCCAATCGTAATTCCTGCAATGACTAAAGGAGCCAGAACTTTGTTAGGTTTCTTGGTATTCATTCATTTTTCCTTATGACTGAACAAAATCGACCACATGAGCGTGGTCGATTTTGCTTAAAGATAACAGGTTATTTCAGGTCATCTTTTTTCTGAGTTGAACGGTCAATATCGACATCTGGCTCTTTTTCTCCGGTTGAACCAAATGGATTATTGGCTGGTGGATGAGTCGGATCGACTTTTACTGAATCTGGTACGGCCTGATCCGCATCCGGATTGACAGGATCAATACCTAATGACTCATCATCCTGTGGTGCAGTGGTAAGGATTGCCGGGGTAGTATGGGATAAATCCGTACTCATAGGCGTACTCTTGTCTGAATCCTGATTTGGCACGATGCCTGCTCCTGGAGTTGTGATTGAGGAATCGCTAGTACCCGTAGCAGTTTGCGAACCACCAGAGGACTGGCTCATTGAGCTATCTGTAGAACTCATACCCATCGCCGCACCTGTAGTACCTGACATGTCGGCTGCACTTGTACCTGTGGTCTTGCTACCTAATCCAGAAAATATGCTGTTCTCAGCTTTTTCTTTGACTGGGTTAGGGTCTTTGGCTTCTCGTTTGGCTTTATCAATCAAATCTGTGAGTACACGCTCCGCAGGTTGACGACCACCCAAACCAAATGCCAAGGCAAATGCCACTGCTACAGCACCCAAAGTTAGACCAAATGCCAAGTTAACAATTGAATCGGCAATACCCATGGCACGCAGACCCATTGCCACAACGAGTCCCATGATCAGAACACGAACCAGATTGGCTAACCAGCGTGAGCTGTTATATTCACCACGTTGTACGATATTCGCAACAATATTTGCCAGCCAGAAACCGATTACCAGAATCACCGCACCGAGCAGGATATTGGCACCGAAGTAGATGAACATTGCAATAAGACCACTGATCTGTTCAAAGCCCAGACGGTTCGCTGCTTCAGATACCGCAAATAGCATGGTGAATAAAACGATCAGGAAACCGACTACACTGGAAAGTTTAGTCGTGCCTAAAAAACGCTGGATATCCAGTTTGGCAGGAATTTCATCAACACCTGTACCGGCAACTACTTCAACTACCAGACGTGCTACCAGTTTAGAGACCACATACGCCAGAATCAGAATCAACGCAGCAGCGATAATATTCGGAATGGCATTCATGATTTCATATAGCATGGCTGTAGCAGGCTGAGAAATGGCCTCGATACCCAATGCTTCAAATGCAATGATCAGTGCCGTAATGATCACCACGGCGAAGATAAATGAACCAATCACCTGAGAAACATTCGAGTTTTTGAAGATGCCTACTTTTTCAGCATGTTGCTGTACGTTCAGACTGTTTAATAGTCCTTCAACAATACCGCGCACAATTTTCGCCAGGATATAACCGACAAAAATGATGACTGCAGCAATGAAGATGTTTGGTAAGTAACTAACAACATCGGTCAGCATATTCTGAACTGGTAACAGCAGACCGTTGAGACCCAGAATAGACAGCACGATTGGCAAGAACAGTAATAAAATTAACCAGTAAGCAATTTCACTGATGTTTTTACTAATCGGACTGACACCGACTTCAGCACTGAGTTTTTCATCGAGTTGCGTTCGGTCTAGCAGTTTTTGTAGCCCTATCTTCACCAGATTGGCCACAATCCAACCTATGAATCCGACTGCAATTGCACCTAGTAACTGCGGGATAAATAACAGGAACTGCTGGATCATATTACTGAATGGACCGCTGACACTGGTAAGATTGAGCACGTTCAGCGCACCAATCACGGCAATAATCAGAATAATCCAGAACACGACGCGGGCGATAATGCTCTCCACATTGGAGTGATGACCTGTCGCCGTATTTAAATGTGTATTGGTGCCCAGTTTCTGCAAGAGCTTTTTAACGCCTGCCGAGACCAGTAACGCAATGATCCAGCCAAGTACTAATATGGCAATTGCACTAAGAATGGGATGGAATTGATCCCAGTAGTACATGGCATCGAAGCCACCACGCGGGCTTCTCATATAATCATTCATGTTGTTCTACCCTCTTTGTTATTAAGCTATTTATCTGAAATCGGGGGCATCTCCCTGAAACAATCAGCCCCTTCTTTTTCCGGATTCATATTAGATTTGATGTTTTCAGACTCAAGCCAGGTAGATGGCACTACCTTAAAACATCACCATCCATTGCAAAAAAGCCCCAGTGGTTCACTAGAGCTTTTCAGGTATTTTCAGTTATTGAGTCGCCTGTCCATCAGTCGCAGTTGCTGTTGCTTCTGTGCCATCACCCACGGTTGCTGTAGCTTCCGTCCCCTCATTCATGGTAGCCGTGCCTTGTGTAGGCTCACCGACTGGAGTTGAATTATTTGGGGTAGCAGGCTGTACATTCGGATTTGGATGTCCTGCAGGAGCATCATTCGCATCTGGATTCATGTCAGCAAACATATAGAACAGTAGTGCGAGTAAAAAAATACCGACCAAAATCAAGATATAAACAGGGATACGCTTTTTCTGCGTCACGTCTGCCTGATGATTTAAAGGTGGTTTTTTATTGAAATCATCGACCATAACCATCCTCACTCTTTGTTATTCATAAGTAGATTTTTAGAATAACAAGCTGTGAATAGGGCTTCTGTGACAAAACATGGTGAGATGGTGACGGGATGTAAGTCACTAATCCATCAGAATTCTCTGCTAGATGCTACTTTAAAATAGCCGTTTGGCTGGGCTATGTTGCATATCGACTGGGGTTTCGTGTTCATCTTTCAACTGCACCCCTGAAAGCTGTAACTCACAGGATTTACGCATCAATGCGACCAGTCGCTGGATAGCCAGTGGATAGGCCAAGCCCGCAGAACGGACATTGGAAATACAGTTGCGCAAGGCATCATGACACCCTTTAAAAGCATTATAAGTGTAATAAATTCCCATACTATCGGGTGAGCTCAAACCCGGCCGTTCGCCAATTAGCATGACCAGCATTTTCGCCTGTAAAATTTCTGCCAATTCATCACCCAGTGCCACACGACTGCCACGGGCAATCACTAAGGGGGCAATCTGCCAGCCTTGTTCTTTGCATGCCTCTAGCAAGGCCGAAATAAAATGCAGGCTATTTTCCTCAATGGCACGTGCTGATAGTCCATCTCCCAGCACAATGGCTACATCCCAATGTTGCTGATGTTCGGCCCGGTATTGCTGCAATATCGTTTTGGACTGTTCTGAAAGCACACGCCCAAGATCGGGACGTTTAAGATAAAGATCTTTCTCTACCGCCTGGCTTTCAATTTCCAGAATAGGCAGTCCCGTTTTAGCTAAGCCAGATTTTAAGAATTCAACATCAAGTGGCTTCAGTACCGCATCTTTAGCTTGCGCATGTGCCAACTGAAATTCCAGACTTGGTCGAGTCGGCAAGCTGCCCCCAGTTCGACCTAAGGCAATCCGTGCATCAGTAAAGGCTTTTAATTTTTGCCAGGGATTATCCTGTAATTGGGACTCAAATTTCACATCGGCAATCAGTTTCATAGTACTTCCTCAAGACAGGATTAGACGTGAAAATTGCTTCGGCAACTCTGTTGGCCAGTGCAGCTGATTAGACTGTTGCGCCAAAATTCCCTGATGCTCCAGCCAGTAGTCAAATTCGGGTGCCGGTTTTAATCCCAGTAATTGCCGGATGTAGAGCGCATCATGAAAGGAGGTCGTCTGATAGTTCAACATCACGTCATCTGAACCGGGAATACCCATGATAAAATTCAATCCGGCATTGGCAAGCAAGGTCAGCAGTGCATCCATATCATCTTGATCGGCATCGGCATGATTGGTGTAGCAAATATCACAGCCCATTGGCACACCGAGCAGCTTGCCACAGAAATGATCTTCCAGCCCGGCCCGGATAATCTGCTTGCCGTTATACAGATATTCTGGCCCGATAAAGCCGACTACAGTATTGACCAGCAAGGGATTAAACTTACGCGCCACGGCGTAGGCACGCGCTTCCAGGGTCTGTTGATCCACGCCATGATGGCCATTGCTGGATAAGGCACTGCCCTGTCCGGTTTCAAAATACATGACATTTTGGCCCACTGTGCCGCGTTGCAGGCTTAAGGCAGCTTCATAGCCTTCCTGCAGCAGCGCCAGATTGATACCGAAACCAGTATTGGCTGTTTAGGTTCCCGCAATGGGCTGGAACATCAGATCAATCGGAACATTTTTATTTGCCAGCTGAATGCCAGAAGTAATATGGGTCAAAACACAAGATTGAGTCGGAATCTCATATTCCTGAATGACATGATCGAGCAGTTTGAGCAGCTCAGTCAAATTCTGCAGATTATCTGTGGCCGGATTAATCCCGATCACGGCATCACCATTGCCATACATTAGTCCATCCAGAATCGAAGCTGAAATGCCTATCAGATCATCAGTCGGGTGGTTCGGCTGCAAGCGGGTAGAAAGATGCCCTGCCAGCCCGATGGTATTTCTGAACCGAGTCACTACTCGGCATTTTTTTGCCACCAGAATCAGATCCTGATTGCGCATAATTTTGCTCACTGCTGCGACCATTTCCGGAATCAAGCCCATTTTTAAAGCAGCAAGTTTTTCTGTGGTGGCATCTGCACTCAGCAGCCAGTTACGAAAATCCCCCACAGTAAAATGCGAGATCGGATAAAAGACATCAGCATCATGTTCATCCATAATCAGGCGGGTGATTTCATCCTCTTCATAAGGAACCACAGCTTCTTGCAAAAACTGCTGTAATGGTACTTCTGCCAGACACATTTGTGCAGCAACACGCTCGGTTGCATCAGTGGCCACAATCCCTGCCAGCTGATCGCCAGAACGTTCAGGCGTAGCCTTAGCCAACAGGGTTTTTAAATCCTCAAAGACATAATGCTGACTGGCCACATTAATCTGATACAACATAAGCAAGTTCTCCCTGCTAGATAATTTATTTCAATTCCTTTTCTGCTGCCTCGATACGGGCAAATTCTTCTTCCGGTGTCCCGGCCACCAGATGATGGCGGCTATACAGCAGAAAATAGAGAATCAGTGCAACGTAAATGGCAGCTGCCATTAACCAGACTTTTGGATCGACCAGAAAGCCTGCCACCACGGCAATCGCAGCAAGTACCAGCGCAATGGACGCAGTCACAATACCGCCCGGTGCCTGATAAGGACGTACCAGATTCGGCCGGGACAATTTCAGTTTGATATAAGACATCATCATCAAAACATAGGAAATGGTGGCACCAAAGACCGCCATCAGAATCAGCAGATCACCTTCACCTGAAAGGGACAGCAGGAAGCCAATAATCCCCGGAATAATGATGGCCAAATAAGGTGCATGATTGCTGTTGGTTAAGGACAATTTTTTCGGTAAATAACCGGCACGTGAGAGCGCAAAAATTTGACGGGAATAGGCATAGATAATCGAGAAGAAACTGGCAATCAGACCAGCGAGACCGACAAAATTCACGAAACTTGCCATCCAGGTATTGGCACCATAGACCGCCACCAAGGCATCCACCAGCGGTGCACCGGAATTTTTCAGCGTATCTGCACCTGCTGCGCCAGGACCGAGTAACAAAATACTTAGCGCAAAGAATGCCAGAATCAGCATGGAACCAATCAGGCCACGCGGCAAGGATTTAGCTGGCTCTTTGGCCTCCTCTGCTGCCAGCGGGACACCTTCAACTGCCAGAAAAAACCAGATCGCATAAGGCACTGCTGCCTAGATGCCCAGATAGCCCAATGGCAGGAAACTGCTTGCACCCGCCGCTTCCGTACTGACCGCAATATCAAACAGGTTTGCACTATTAAAATGAGGCAACATGCCAAAGATAAACACCATCAAGGCAACCGCAGCAATTGCGGTAATCACAAACATGATCTTGAGTGCTTCACCTGCACCTTTCAGATGCAAGCCCATAAAAACCAGATAGCTCACCAGATAAATGATCCAGCCGCCAATACCAAACAAGGCTTCGCAATAGGCACCAATGAAACAGGCAATTGCTGCCGGAGCAATGGCATATTCAATCAGGATGGCACTCCCGGTCAGATAGCCGCCAAAGGGACCAAAAGCAGTACGAGCAAAACTGTAACCCCCACCTGCAGTCGGCAGCATGGTCGACATTTCGGACATGGCCAGACACATACACAGATACATGAATGCCACCACAATGGTCGCAATAAACATGCCTCCCCACCCCCCCTGTGCCAAACCAAAATTCCAGCCAGCGAAGTCACCGGAAATCACATACGCGACCCCCAGACCGACGAGAAGCAGCCAACCTACGGCGCCTTTCTTGAGCTGGCGCAAGGCAAAATAATCTTCTTGTACTGCTGTTTCAGTCACACTGGTATCAATCACACTTTTTGACTCTGACATAGCAACCTCGTTGTTTTTATCGTTGTTCCCTGAAGATATGCATAAGCCATACCGGTTCCGCAGGCTTTAGTGAAGACAGTTGAGACGCTGCCTTTCAGCGATGAAATGCGTTATAATTATCCACCTTCTCATTTATACACCCGAGTTATATGGCGTATCGTCAACAAAGTGTATCGCTTGATCTTGATACTGACGTCACACATCAATGTACGCTGCACTACAGCCGTGATCAGCATCTGATTGGAATTATTGAATTTAGCAAGCCAAGCTTCCTGCTTCGCTGGCAGGATCTGGAATATTTCCGTCGTCGTACCGAAGAATTTTCCGTGATGCCTTTTCCGGACTGTGTGAATGCGATGATTATCGATATTCGAGATGTGACAGCATGGCTGGATAATGAAGTGCCGATTATTCCATGGCGTTTACTGGAAGAAGACTGTCCAGTGCGCCTGGTGGTGCCTGCAGACCGTATTGAGCACTATGCCGGATTTTTTGAACCGACCTGGCTCAGTCCCGATGTCGAAACCGCCATTCAGGAAATCCGTGAATCAATGGATATGTTTGTGCATTAAGCTTGAATCGAAAAAACCTCCGCAATGGGCAATGCTGTTTACTTAAGCATTTGAATCATTTTGGAATTCATTAGAGAATCCGATGTCAGGTTTGGCATCGGATTTTTTTATGGTATTTCAGCAGGATATTTTAGATCTTAACAATCTGTTTAAGCTCTCGAATCTGAGTACTTTTATTCACAATATCCCCGTTGAGTGGGTCAAGTCCACACTCAGGTTGAGCAGTCCCGCGACTATTCGCAGGCGGTGCTTGCCTGCGGATCAGGTACTTTGGCTGGTTCTTGGAATGGCGATTTTCCGTGATGTCCTCATCCATGAAGCAGCAAGAAGACTCAATATTTGCACTCAGTGGTTAGCCTCTTATGACTTGCTGACGCGCATTAGTCTAACCAATACACGTAAACATCTTGGTGCAGATTCTGTGGAGTGGCTATTTCACCAGACCGATCAGCACTGGGGACAAGAGCATTATCCGGCTGGGCTGTCGGAACTTAGACAGGGATAGGTAGTTTGTTTTAGAGAGGCCTACAAGGCTTCGGAGAGTCAAAATGTTAAAAAACCGTTATCCCTTAGATCACAATGCCGCTCCTGTTAAAGGAACCGCATTGCCTTCAAGCAGGGGGTTTTGCTCATAAATCCTTCAACCTTACCAGTAATTCTCGACCGCAATATTTCCTTCACCACGACGGTTCATGGTCAGGCCACGAGCTTTTAAGGCTTCTTTGGTATCATCGACCATATCCGGGTTACCACAAAGCATGACATGCGTCGTTTCCGGATTAAACGCGATACCTGCTGCCTTTTCCAGCTCACCATTGGCAATCAAAATCGGTAAACGGTCGTGTAAAGGTGCATCGGGTTCACGGGTAATAATCGGGATAAATTTAAAACCAGTATGTCCTTCGCCAAAGGTTTCAGCGATTTCCTGAATCCGGTCTACATAAGCGAGTTCTGCCCGGGTGCGTACACTATAAACCAGATTAATTTTTTCGTATTTGCTCCAGGTTTCAAAGTCTTGCAACATGCAAATAAACGGTGCCAGCCCCGTACCGGTACCCAGTAACCATAGATCTTTAGGCAAAGGCAATTGATAACGTGCCAGAGTCAGATAACCATAAGGAATTTTTTCCAGATGCAGCTCATCCCCGACTTTGAGGTGCTGTAAATTGGAGGTAAATTTACCTTCTGGAACGACAATCGAGAAAAACTCCAGAGTTTCATCAAAAGGAGAGGACACTACCGAATAGGCACGAACCACCAGTTCATCCCCCACTTGCAAACCAATACGCGCAAACTGCCCTGCGGTAAACTTAAAATGTGCCGGGCGTGTCATCGTAAAACTAAATAATGTATTGGTCCAACGGTGTACAGATAAAACTTTTTCTCGGGTAAATTTTTCAATTGACATGATTTCAACGTGGCATGAAAGACTGTGCTCATGGTAGCATGGCAACATAATTTATTAATATTTTTTAAATGTTAAGGCTCTACTCATGCGCATGACTTTACGCCAATTGGCTGTTTTTGTAGCAGTGGCACAAGAGGGTACCGTAACGAAGGCTAGCGATGCCGTCAAGCTTACACAAAGTGCGGCTAGTATGGCTTTAGCAGATCTGGAAGATGGTCTGGGTGCTCCACTATTTGACCGTCTAGGCAAACGTTTACAGCTGAATGACCTGGGGCGCTTTCTTCTCCCTCAAGCCCTGGAAATTTTAGGTCGTTGTGAATCTTTTGAACAAGTCGCTAAAGGTGAGCTTCAAAGTATCGATTTACGTTTAGGTGCAACCCTGACGATTTCAGATTACCTGATTCCTGACCTAATGGCCGATTTCTTGAAAATCAAGCCGCAAGCACATTTACAGCTTCAAGTCGGTAATACCCGTCAAATGATTGAAGCGGTGAATCAGTTCCAGCTGGATCTTGCCTTAATTGAAGGTTCATGTCATTTGCCACAGCTCCAATGTATCCATTGGCGTGATGATGAGCTGGCCGTGTGCTGTGCGCCAGACCATCCCCTTGCGCAATTGAACCGTGAACTAACCGCTGAAGATTTCAAATCTGTTGAATGGATTCTGCGTGAAGAAGGTTCAGGTACCCGTGAGGTGTTTGACAATGCCATCTTGAAAGATGTGCCAGATGCCAATATCCGTCTGACACTCGGTCATAATGAAGCAATTTTGAAAATTGTAGCGGGCGGAATCGGCATGTCCTGTATTTCCAAACTTGCGATTGAGCCTTTACGTGAAAAAGGTCAATTGGTAATTCTGGATACACCATTCTGGTCGCTGACTCGTCCTCTGTTCATGCTGGTACATCGCCAGAAATATCAGGGTCCAGGTCTGAGAGCCTTTATGAATTTTTGTGAAAGCTAAAATATTAAAAGCACCGTAAGGTGCTTTTTTTATGATTCATCAAAACTGACTTTCACAGGGTATCCCATCTCCGTCACCATCCATTTTAGTATTGGGACAGTTACGAATAAAAAATAATGCTTCCTCATAAGAACCCATCTGACTACAGTGTTCTCGACCATCGCATTTAAATTGAGACATAGATGGCGAAACCGTTTCTGAAGTTTTCGAATTAATGGGGTTATTTTGGCTTCTTAACTCAGTGCCGCGATTTTCGAGGTTCTTCCTACCTTGCTCAGATAATCCTTGCATAGCTAGATCACCTTGCGCTGCTCGCTGCTCAGCGACAATTCTTTGCTGCTCTACTATCAGTCCTTCAAGCTTTTGCTGTTTTTGAACTTGGTAGCTTTGGTATTTGTTATAAATAAGAACAGCAAGAATCACAATAATCACCAGTCCTGATATTGTGATTATTTTTGATGTAGTTGATAATTTTTTCTTTTCATAACGTGGAGAGGCTTTGGTTTCAATATCTTCATGTAGATCATTATTTTGTGCAACAGGCACTTCTTGCTTAATATCCAAGCGAACAATATGGTCCGCCTTAAACTTTCCATTATCTTCCACAATTAAAAACTTTAATTTTTCCCCAATTCTTGGCGGAACATTTTTATTGGGAAAGTCTTTGACATGAAAAAATAAATCTTTAGATTGCCCTTCGATCTGAATAAAACCAAAACCACGATCTTCGTTATAGGTTTTGATTTTCCCCTCTTGAAACATAATTCGCTCTTATCTCTAATATTTTTTATGATTGTAATCAAAAAGAGACTGAAAAGCTTTTGTCAAATTCTCTAAAGCAGAAACAAAAAACTAGAAGTTTTTTTATGACAGAAGAATAGATCCCAAGTTAAAATTAAAAAATTAAAATTTCCTTTTTATTTATACTTCGCCAAAAATCATAAAGCCAACAGCTGATACCAATGCTAGCCAAAGGGTCGGACTAAAGAAAAGTGAATTACGTACCGGAACAGGCACTGTAGGTGCCAAGGATTGCAAGGCGACGACTTCTGGCACAAATTCATCCTGCACTTTAATATCCAGACGTACTATGTTGTCTAATGCCATGCTGCCTTGTTGGGGAATGATTCTAAATTTAAGCCGCTCTCCAATTTGTGGCTCAATTTCAGGCGAAGGTAAATCCTGTAACTTGAAACTTAACTCTTGAGCTTCCCCTACCAACTCCAAAGTACCCATACCACGTTCGGAATCGTAAGTTTTAATTTTTCCATCCGTAAACATGACATTTCTCTCTATAGAATTCATTTAATTTGTATTCTAAGCCAAAGGAAATGTTCAGCAGTGTTGCTGTTTGGTGGATTTTTTATGTGTTGTCTGTCTCTTTGAATATATAAGCGGTGATGCTATAAAAAAAGAGGCTTGAAAGCCTCTTTTAGAATGTAACCAAACACGATTAAGTATGAAGATTATCTATTAACCACGGAAGTTGTTTAACAATGCCGATGTAATTGATTTATTGTGTGTTGCCACTTTGGTTTTTTTAGCTTTCTTTGAGTTGTCTTCGACACGTTCAATCTTAATCGCTTTGTACTTATCGCCATTTTCAACAACATTAAATTTCACACGTTCATTGCGTTTTGGCTCGCCTTCTGCCACAGGGAAGTCTGAAATATGGAAGAATACATCTCCCTCAGCACAGCCAATAAAACCGAAACCTTTGGCAGGGTCATACTGTTTGATTTTGCCCTGATACAATTCATCTTTCATGCTATTGTCCTATCCTGAAAATGCCCTGTCTACATTATATAAAAAAGAGGCTGTAGTAGCCCCTTTTTTCATCATATTCAAAAATTAGTCTTTTTGAACTGAACCAAAGATTTTATCGCCAGCATCGCCAAGACCTGGAACGATATAACCATTTTCATTTAAGCCATTATCGATAGAAGCAGTAAAAATCACAACATCCGGATGCGTAGCTTCTACACGCTTAATGCCTTCTGGAGCAGCAACCAGAACCATCACACGAATGTCTTTACAGCCGCTGGCTTTCAGTACATCAATTGCAGCCACTAAAGAAGAACCTGTGGCCAACATTGGATCAATGATCATCGCGATACGGTTTTGTACGTCTGGAACCAGTTTTTTATAATAGGTACGTGCTTCCAGAGTTTCTTCATCACGCTCTAAACCGAGTACCGATACTTTTGCACTTGGAATCAGGTTCAGGAAACCGTCGAGCATGCCAATACCGGCACGTAGAATTGGCACAACCGTGATTTTTTTACCCGCAATACGGTCAACTGTAACAGCACCATTCCAGCCATCAATATCATGTTCAACCATTGGCAGGTCTTTAGTTGCTTCATAAGTTAGAAGCATGGTCACTTCTTGAGCTAACTCACGGAAATTCTTGGTACTGATATCTGCACGACGGAGTAAACCAAGCTTATGTCGAATGAGTGGATGACGGATTTCATGGATTGCCACGGGAGAACACCTAAAAGGTTAAAGATAAATTTCCGCTATTATAAAGGCTTTTATTGATTTGTATAAATAAAAAAGCCCCCAATCATGGAGGCTTTTTTGTAATAACGTCAATCTTTGCAGATATTAGTTAAAACCACTTTGAACCAAAGTGAAAATGAACTGTTGCAATTCAGGTGACATGGCAAAGAATGCATATTTAGACACTGCAATCACCGGATCTGGGTAGACACCGATCACAAGTACCGCAAGCGCAGCAAGAAGTACCATGATACCACCGACTTTTTGACCCCAATGATTCACCGCATCTAGACGTGGTGTTTCAGGTGGTGTCATGTAAAGCACAACCATCACACGTAGGTAGTAGTACAAACCGATACCAGAACCCAAGATAACCATCGCAGTCAGGAACCAGGCTTCGCCTGCAACCGCAGTTTTAATTACCAGGAACTTACCGATAAAGCCGGCAGTTAAAGGAATACCTGCAAGAGACAGCATCATCACTGTCAATACAGCAGTTAATACTGGACGGCGCCAGAACAAACCACGGTATTCAGCCAGACTACCCGCTTCATCCGTATTGTTATACGGACTAGACATTAGCGTAACAACACCGAACGCACCGATCGTCGTTAATACATAGGTAATCACATAAACGTTTACACTTTCAAAAGTTGCAAAACCTTGAACTTGTAAGAAATCCGTATTACGTGAACTTACGATGGCAACCAGCAAATAACCAAAGTGTGCAATTGAAGAGTATGCCAAGATACGTTTCAAGTTCACCTGGCGAACCGCCAGCAAGTTACCAGCAAGGATAGACAGAACCGCAATAATCGAAATGATCGTTACGAAGCTGTCCGCCAGGATTAAACCTGAAGACAATGCATAACGAACAAACAGACCGATCATGGCTACTTTCGCAACAGTCGCAAGGAAAGTTGCGATTGGCGCTGGGGCACCCGCGTATACGTCTGGTGTCCATTTGTGGAATGGTGCCAGCGATAATTTAAATGCTACTGCAAATACAATTAATGCCAGACCAATCACGACAGCCGGTTGACTGAATACAGTAAACAGTTTACCCGGTTCCGCAACGAAACTTAAAGTACCTGTATATGCATAAATATATGCCATACCCATGAGCAGCATTGCAGACGCAGTTGCTGAAAGCACCAGATATTTCACACCCGCTTCAAGCGATTGAGAACGTTGATGTGTATATGCCAACAAGCCATATACAGGAATCGACATCAACTCAAGGCTGATAAAGAATGATGCATAGTGTGAGCTAGCCACCATTAGCATGGCACCCGCAACGGATGTCAGCATCAGGATATACAGCTCTTCACGGTTATCTTTATAGGTTTCGATATACGCGTGAGATAGCGTTGCACATGCAAGTGCAGCAATCAAAATCACAAACTGGTACAGCATCGTAAATGGATCTACGATGAACAGATTCATCACGTTGGCAGGTGCAAACACGCCCGCCAACAAAACGAAAATGATATAGAACGCAGCAAGGTTTAAGCCAATCACCGTGGTGGTAGCCACCAGGTTATGGTTACGCTTGATTGCGGTCAGCAACATCACGACGATCGCAGTTAACGACACGATCATCACAGGTGCTAGAGGCATAAGCTCAGAAAAAGACATTGTGAAGTTCATGGCTTATTGGATCTCCACATTTTCAAGTTGAGTCGTTACTTGATCAGCAACTTCAACCACTTCTTGAACTGGAATGTAGCTATTCGCTAACCACGCCATACTTGAGTTAGAAACGTCAAGGAAGCTTTGTGGATATAGACCAAGCCAAAGTAGACCAAACGCACAGATCAACAATAATGCGATTTCACGTGCATTTAGATCTTTTAACGGATTTGTATAGTGCTGCTGTTGCGCTTCATTTGGTACACCAAACAAGGCTTTGTGAATCAGGATCAAACCGTATAGACCCGCAAATACCAAGCTGATTGCCGCAAGAATGGTAAACGCCGGGAATTTCGCATAAGCACCCATCAGGATCAGGAACTCACCAATGAAGTTACCTAGACCTGGAATACCCACCAACGCCGCAACGAAGAACATCAGGAAGAATGCAAGATACGGGAACTGACCACGCATACCGCCCATCAAACGCATATCACGCGTATGCACACGCTCATATACCTGACCACACATAATGAACAGCGCAGCAGATGAAATACCATGTGCCAACATCATGATCATCAGACCTTGGAAGGTCAGGATGTTACCTGCGTAGATCGCAAGTAAAACGAAGCCCATGTGTGAAATAGAGGTATAAGCCAACAGGCGTTTCATGTCGGTTTGTTGGAAAGCACACCAAGCACCGTAGAAAATACCGATTAAACCAAGAATGATTGCGAAGTCTGCAAACTGTGCAGACGCTGCCGGGAAGAACGGAATCACGAAACGTAATAAACCGTACGCTGCAGTCTTAATCAAGATACCTGCAAGATCGACAGAGCCCGCTGTTGGTGCTTGTGCATGTGCATCTGGTAACCAGCCGTGTAATGGGAAAACTGGAAGTTTTACCGCAAAACCGATGAATAAACAGATCATGAATGCATAAGCCACCGCTGGCGCCTGAGCATCAAGCGTATTCGCCACACCTAATAGATAGTTGTAGTCGAAACGGATTTCGCCAGTCATGGTATAGCCCACAGTCACCAGACCAAGGATACCAATCAGCATCACCAAACCGGCAACCTGCGTGTAAATGAAGAACTTGTTAGCTGCATAAACACGTGACTTGCCTTCTGCCCCTTTATGACCCCAAAGGGCAATCAGGAAGTAGATCGGTACCAGCATCATCTCCCAGAAGAAGAAGAACAGGAACAGGTCAATCGCAAGGAAGACACCGATGACACCACCCAACGACCATAAAAGGTTCAAGTGGAAGAAACCAACGTTCTTTTGAATCTCGCCCCATGAACAGCCTACTGCCAGCACACCCAGGAGTGCAGTCAAGCCAACCATAAGAAGTGATAAACCATCCACTGCAAGGTGAATGTTAATGCCGAGGGTTTGAATCCAAGGCAATTTGAATTCGGCAGCCCACGAAGGTGTAGCACCGCCTAATTCATAGTTATAAGTACCAGTCTGCCAAAGGACGATGGTCAAGACCAAGGTCACCAGCATACCGATCAGCGCGATATAACGCGGCAAGTGTTGGTCGAGTTTATCGACCAACCAGCATATGAAACCTGCAATGAACGGAATGAGGATCAGAGCCGGCAAAATAATATTGTTTGGAGCTTCCATTTTATTTCCCCACGACCTGAATCACGATCAAGATCATCAGTAGGACAACGACACCGAGCCCCATACTAGATGCATATTCACGCAGTGAACCGGTTTGACGTGAACTTGTAAAGCTGTGACCACCTTTAACAAGTGCAGGAAGTACCAGCCATAGGCCATCAATTGGATCACGACCAAAGATCTTCGCGAACATTAAATATGGCTTCACGAAAATGATGTCATACAGCGTATCGAAACCTAATGCATTACGGCAGATATTGACCAAGCCAGCACCCACAGAAGTGGCTGCAAAACGTTTGACTGCATTGTAAGCAAAAGCGAACAACACAACACCCACTGCAAGACCTGTTAACGCAACAGCGATTGCGATGTATTCAGCACCATGTGCACCCGCTTCAAGCGCTTCAGGAATAATGAAGGCTGGAATTTGTGCAGCATCCAGAATACTCATCACTGGTGCTTTCAGAACGATCGCCAGACCTGTTGAAAGTACAGCAAGAATCGCCAGTGGCGCCCAGTAAGTTGCACCTTTGATTTCATGATAAGGCGTGTTTTCTTTGCCGAAGAATACAACCCAGATTAAGCGGAATGTATAAATAGACGTTAAGAATGCACCTGCAACACCCACCCAGTACAGCGTGTTATATACCGGTAAACCAGCAATATGACTTTGCGTCCAGACTGCAGCAAGAATCGCATCTTTTGAGAAGAAACCAATGGTCAGGAATGGAATCGCTGCCAATGCACCGCCACCAATCGCGAAACATGCAAACAGGAATTTGTTCTTGTAGAACAGACCACCCATCTTGAAGATGTTTTGTTCGTGATGGTAAGCCAGAATCACCGCACCTGACGACAAGAACAAGAGTGCCTTGAAGAATGCGTGAGTTAGCATATGGAACAGACCAGCCTGATACGCTTCAGCACCCACCGCCATAAACATATAACCCAGCTGACTCATGGTTGAGTAAGCCAGAATACGTTTGATATCGGTTTGAACCAGTGCAGCAAAACCAGCAACCAGTAAGGTCACCGCACCTGTGATCGAAATAAATACCATCACTTCTGGCGCAAGTTCAAAGACTGCGAACAGACGGCAGCACAGGTAAACACCCGCTGTTACCATCGTTGCAGCATGGATCAATGCAGAAACAGGTGTCGGACCTGCCATCGCATCGGCTAACCATGTTTGTAACGGGATCTGTGCAGATTTACCCGCCGCACCCAAGAACAATAACAATGCTGTCCAGATGGTCAGAGATGAACTTTGTGTCATTACAGTCGCTGCATTTTCAACGATGTACTGAATGTTCAAGGTACCGAATTGCTGGAAGATCAGGAACATGGCAATCAGCAAGAATACATCACCGATACGGGTCACGGTAAATGCCTTGATTGCCGCCAGACCATTTGCAGGGTTCTGGTAGTAATAACCGATCAACAGGTATGAACACAGACCTACGCCTTCCCAACCTAGGAATAACAACGCCAGGTTATCGCCCAATACCAGCAACAACATGCTAGCAACGAACAGGTTGAAGTAAGAGAAGAAACGTGCGAAGTCTTCTTCACCACGCATGTACCATGATGCAAAGATGTGAATCAAGAAACCCACACCTGTCACCATGCCCAGCATCAGTAAAGATAAACCATCCAGTTGCAAGCTGATGCCCGGAGCAAAACCACCAACACTGAACCAGGTCCAAAGGTGTTGTACTACTGCAGTTGAACCATTGTTAACAAAGTCCATACCCGCAATCAGTGCGAACAGTGCAGATAAACCGACTGCACCCACACCAATGATCGCTGCAACAGATTCCGGAAGCTTGTTACGCCCCGCCGCCAACAGGACAAAACCAATGAGCGGAAATAAAATTGTTAGATATAAATAACTCATCCGCGCATCTCACTAGCAGCATCCACATCCAGGTGATGGAAGCGATGATAGAACTGAAGGACGATCGCAAGACCAATACAAGCCTCTGCCGCAGCAAGCGTCAGGATCAGGATAAACATGATCTGACCATCTGGCTGTGCCCATGCACTGCCCGCCAGGACGAACGCTAAAGCAGCAGCGTTCATCATGATTTCAAGGCTCATTAAAATAAATAGTAGGTTGCGTCGCACCATTACACCGTAAAAACCCAGTGCAAAGAGAATAGATGCAACGATCAAACCATGCTCTAAAGGGATGTTGCCCATTATTCTTTTTCCTCTTCTGCATCTGGTTCACGTTTACCCAAATGGAATGCAGCTACCAAGGCAGCAAGCAATAACATCGCGGCAACTTCAACCAACAACAAGTATTGCGTAAAGAGTGCTTGACCCACTGCTTTCGGGCCCACCATTTCTGTACCCATTACCAGTGAAGCTTGTGTGTAATCAGAGTTTAATACCCATACCAGCACCAAACCGATCAGGAAGCTCATCAACGCCGGATAAGCCCAAGCCGATGAGGTCAACCATTTGCGTTCTTGTTCAACGGTCTGCTCACCCAGGTTCAGCATCATCACCACGAACACGAACAACACCATGATCGCGCCCGCATAAACGATCACTTCCAGCGCACCAGCGAATGGCGCACCGACGATCAGGAACATGCCTGCGACTGCAAGCAATGACACGATCAGGCTTAATAAAGCATGTACCGGATTCGCGTTAGTCACCACGCGAACCGTAGAGACAATGGCCACGAGGGCCATTAAATAAAATGGCCACATCATGGTAATAGACTCCGTACATCAACAGGTGCACTTTCACGCTGTGCTTGACCTTTGTCCTTGCCTGCAACTGCCATACCGGTTACACGGTAGAAGTTATAGTCAGGATATTTACCGGGACCAGAAATCAGCAGGTGTTCTTTTTCATAGACCAAGTCCTGACGAACATATTCGCCAAGCTCGAAGTCCGGGGTCATCTGAATCGCAGTGGTTGGACACGCTTCTTCACACATACCGCAGAAAATACAGCGTGAGAAGTTGATACGGAAAAATTCCGGATACCAGCGACCATCTTCACGTTCTGCTTTTTGTAGTGAAATACAGCCTACCGGACAGGCAACCGCACACAGGTTACATGCCACACAGCGTTCTTCGCCATCAGGGTCGCGTGTCAATACGATACGACCACGGAAGCGTGGTGGCACGATTTCTTCGGCCGGCACTTCCGGATATAAAATGGTGTCACGTTTACGTGTTGCGTGGCTGAACACCATCCACAACGAACGAACGATTGACCCGAATCCAGCTAGAAATTTAAACATTTTGTTCTCCCTGCTGTCTTAGGCCTGATTCATCAGAATCACAGCACCAGTTACCAAAAGGTTAACCAACGCCAATGGCAAGCAAATTTTCCAACCAAAGTTCATCACCTGGTCATAACGTGGACGCATTAATGAACCACGCGCCAGTACAAACATCATTACAAAGAATGCTGTTTTGATAATGAACCAGAATGCTGCTGGAAGGAACGGAATATCAAGGTTGAATGGCGCAAGCCAGCCACCGAAGAATAAAGTCACGATCAATGCAGAGATCAGTACCACGTTGACGTATTCCGCAACGAAGAACATCCCCCACTTCATACCGCCGTATTCGACATGGTAACCTTCTGCCAATTCTTGTTCTGCTTCTGGTTGGTCAAATGGGTGACGATGCGTTACCGCAACACCCGCAACCACAAAGATCAGGAAGCCAAGGAACTGAGGAATCACAAACCATACATCTTTTTGCGCTTCAACGATTTCACGCATGTTGAATGAACCGGCAATTGCCACCACACCCATCAATGAGATACCCAAGAACACTTCATAAGAAATGGTCTGAGCCGCAGAACGTAAACCGCCCAGTAAGGCATATTTGTTGTTTGATGACCAGCCACCGAACAGGACTGCATAAACTGCAATACCGGCCATTGCCATAAAGAACAACAGGCCGATGTTCATGTCTGCTACACCTAAATAAGGTGATACAGGAATAACCATGAACGACAGCACTGCAGTTGCCATCGCAACTGCAGGCGCCATACGGAACGTCAATTTGTCAGCAAACTTAGGTGTCCAGTCTTCCTTGAACATGATTTTCAGCATGTCGGCAACAATCTGGAACATACCGCCCGGACCAACACGGTTCGGACCGTAGCGGTCTTGCCACAAGCCGAGTAAACGACGTTCAATAAAAGACATCAACGCAGCGATCAGTACTACAACCAGCAAGATCACAATCGCTTGAATGACTGAATAGGCAATTGGCCAGTTTTCAGCCCACAGCGGCGTTTGACGGATTAATTCTTGTTCCATGAATTACACTCCTACCGCGACTGAAACAGGCTCTGCAAGAGATACCGTCGGTACCAGACCGATTGGGTAGCCAATATAACCTGTCGGTAAATATTCAATCACTTGAACTGGAAGAACGATTGACGTCTCACCTGCTTTCACCGTGATTGTCTGACCATCTTGAACATTCAGGCGCGCTGCATCCTGCTCACCCACTGCAAATACCGCTTCAGGAATACGTGTTTCCATCGCTGGTGTTTTTACCGTGAATTCACCTGAACCAAAGATATGGTGCATTGGTACCAGACGGAAGCTTTCAGCATTGACCAGAACAGGTGCCGGTGCAACGAATGTACGTGCCGGACGTTTTGCCAAACGGTCGAATAAACGAACGCCTGAATCACCACCTTTCAGTGAACCACCCACAGTTTCCTGGAACTTGTTCCAGGCTTGTGGCGAGTTCCAGCCTGCAGACCATGCAAATGGAACCAGTGGAGATGGGGTCTGGTCTCCGACATAACCTTCCATCGAGAACGTTAATGCAGAGTCTTGATCTGTAGGCTGTTTCGGCTCATGTACAGACAATGGCGAACGCATTGAAGTACGACCTGAGTAACGACGTGGTTCACGTGCCACTTTCAAGCCATGAACACGGAAGCCCGCATCAGGTGCGACATCCAGGATGCCTTCAAGCGCAGGAACGTTCTTCGCCACTGACTCGATTACGTCATCCAGTAAAGTCCAAGAAATCGCTTTGCCTTTTACGCCTGTTTCCAGAGCGTGTAACCAGCGCCAAGATTCTTTGATCGCCAATTCAGGATTGTAGTAGCTTGGGTCATACACTTGGTAGAAACGTTGTGCACGGCCTTCTTGCGATACAACCGTACCATCACCTTCCGCAAAGCTTGCGGCAGAAAGTACGATGTCGGCTTTTTTCACTGTTTCAGTTTCAGAATGATCCAGTACGATCACATCTTTACCTGCAAGTGCAGCATCAACCTGTGCAGCAGGAAGACGACGGTAAAGGTCGTTTTCAACCACAATCACAGTATCGTAATCTTGTGCAAATGCTTGCTCTAGGCTTTGACCACCCAAGATTGCCATACCCATCGAGTTCACTTCAGGAACCGTCAAGGTCAGACCTGCATTACCCAGATTCTGTGCAACTTGTGCAGCAGCTTCCATGATGGCAGGATCTTGCAAGCTTGTACCCGAGATAATCAGTGGTTTCTTCGCAGCTTTTAAAGTGTCCGCAATGGTTTGTGCAAATGCTTTGGCATCGTCATCTAAACCAAGAATCGTTTCACCCGCAACTGCTGCAGCAACTGCAAAACCTAAACGCGCGATGTCGTTTGGAGAAGCAACCACTTCGCCTTCAGCAACATCAGACAAACGGGTTTGTGTCGCAGCCAGGATGTAAATCGGAGATTTTGCATCTTGGGCAATACGTTGTACCGGCTCAGCTAACCATTCTTGCGTACGGCGCTCTGCCGCCATCTCTTTGCCTTTATTTTTCGCAGCCTGGCGAACAGATAAAGCCATACGTGGCGCAGTTTGTGTGAGGTCTTCACCCAAAATTAACACAGCATCGTAGCTTTCAATTTCACGCATGTTCGGGTTGTAAACACCCTCGGTTTGCATGATAGAAGCTGCCAACTCAACCAGATTCTTTTCTTTTTGAGATAGACCTGTTGAGAAGTTCTCTTGACCCACCAACTCACGAAGTGCGAAGTTTGATTCAAGTGATGCACGCGGTGAACCAATACCCAATACTTTTTTGCCCTGGATATTTGCAATGACCGTGTCTAGTGCTGCATCCACTGAAACAGTTTCAACAGTTGCACCTTGACGGAATTGTGGTTGACGCGGACGGTCCTCACGGTTCACATAACCTGTACCGAAACGGCCTTTGTCGCATAGGAAGTACTGGTTGACTTCACCGTTATAACGGTTTTCTACGCGGCGAAGTTCGCCATAACGCTCACCCGGAGAGATGTTACAACCTGAAGAACAGCCTTGGCATACGCTTGGCGCATACTGCATGTCCCATTTACGGTTGTAGCGAGCCGAATGAGTTTTGTCGGTGAATACACCTGTTGGACATACTTCAGTCAGGTTGCCCGAGAATTCAGACTCTAAAGTACCTGATTCAGGACGACCGAAGTACACACGTGATGCATTGGCATACACGCCGAAGTCCGTACCACCTGCGTAGTCTTTGTAATAACGCACACAACGGTAACACGCGATACAACGGTTCATTTCGTGAGAAATGAATGAGCCAAGCTCCTGGTTGTAATGGGTACGCTTCGTGAAACGGTAGCGACGACGGTCATGCTGCGTCATTACAGTCATATCTTGTAAATGACAGTGACCCCCTTCTTCACAGACTGGACAGTCGTGCGGATGGTTGGTCATCAAGAATTCAACAATCGAAGCACGGAAATCTTTGGCTTCTTTGTCTTCAATCGAGATGTAGGTATTGTCAGATGCTGGCGTCATACATGACATGACCAAACGGCCACGCGTATCTTCTGGATTCGCGTACTGGGTCACGGCACATTGACGGCAAGAACCGACAGAACCTAAGGATGGATGCCAACAAAAGTATGGGATATCAATGCCAAGACTCAAACATGCTTGTAGCAAGTTTTCCGAGCCGTTGACTTCATACGATTTGCCATCGACATGAATTGTAGCCATAGTCGAATTCCTTAAGCTTGTTCTACGTTGCTGGTTTGAGCGGCGGCATTCACAACCTTCGCTTCAAATTCGCCACGGAAATATTTGAGTGCGCCCATAAGCGGCTCCATTGCACCCGGTGCGTGGGCACAGAAAGTTTTACCAATCCAAAGCTTACGAGTCAGTTCTTGTAAGTGATCGATATCTTCTTTCTTACCTGTGCCATCTTCCAGTGCTTTCAGCGCTTTCACAGCCCAAGGTAAGCCATCACGGCAAGGCGTACAGAAACCACATGATTCGCGTGCAAAGAATTCTTCGAGGTTACGTGTCGCTGAAACCATACATTGGGTTTCATCTACCACCATCAACAAACAAGTCCCTAAACGCGAACCTGCTTTCATGATGCTTTCCGCATCCATAGGAAGATCAATATGCTCGGCAGCCAGGAAGTCAGTCGATGCACCACCCGGTAACCATGCTTTCAGTTTTAAGCCGTCACGCATACCACCCGCATGGTCTTCAATCACTTCACGTGCTGTCGTACCAAATGGAAGCTCCCATAGACCCGGGAATTTTACCTTACCTGATGCACCATAAATCTTGGTGCCTGGATCTTTCGACTTACCCGCAGACAAGTTGATATACCATTCAGGACCACGCAGCATGATGGCTGGTAAGTTGTTGTAGGTCTCTACGTTGTTGACAATCGTAGGACGACCCCAAGCACCTGCAACTTGCGGGAATGGCGGTTTAGTGCGCGGGTTGGCACGGCGACCTTCTAGCGAGTTAATCAATGCAGTTTCTTCACCGCAGATATAACGACCCGCACCGGTATGCACGTGTAACTCGAAGTTCCAGCCTGTACCAAGGATGTTATCCCCTAAGTAACCTTTGGCACGAACTTGCTCAAGTGCTTCATTTAAGTACTGAGCAGCTTCAATGTACTCGCCACGGATAAAGATATAACCGTGTGTTGCTTCAAGCGTATAGCCTGCAATCAGCATGCCTTCGATCAATTGATGCGGAAGATCTTCCATCAACAAACGGTCTTTAAAGGTACCTGGTTCCATCTCATCGGCATTACAAATCAGGTAACGTGGACCTGAGTTGTCGTTTGGCGCCATCAAAGACCATTTGATACCTGCCGGGAAGCCTGCACCACCACGACCTTTTACAGTCGCTGCCTTAACCACTTCCAATACATCTTTAGGCGACATGGTCAGTGCTTTTTTAAAGCCTGCATAACCTTCCAGCGCTTCGTAATCATCTGCATTACGTACGTTGGCTTGTTTGCTTAAACGCCATGTTAATGGATGCGTTTCCGGGTTACCGTCGCCATAAATTGGTTTTGGTTCAGTATTCATACATACTTCTCCAACAGCTGTTTCACCGAAGTCACTTCAACCAGACCGTGCGTGTCTTCATCAATCATTAAGGTTGGACCTTTGTCACAGTTGCCCAGACAGCAAATTGGCAGCAAAGTAAAACGACCATCTGCAGTCGTTTGACCAAACTGGATGCCTAATTCGCGCTGGAATGCTTCTGCCAAAGTTTCCGCACCCATCAGGAAACACGCAATCGAATCACATAATAAAATTACGTGACGACCGACCGGCTGACGGTAAATACGGTTATAGAACGTTGCCACACCTTCAAGGTCTGCAACGCTCATGCTCAGCATTTGTGCGATGGCATTCATTTGCGCATCATCTACCCAGCCATTACGGCGTTGTACACACTTCAGCGCATCTAGACACGCTGCACGTGGGTATGGGTAGTGCCCCATGTGATGTTCGATATCGTGAATTTCGTCCGCAGTCAAAATTCCTTCAACATTCACACGTGGCTTTTTATCAGTCAAAATCATCATAATGCGTTTACCCCTTAGCGATCCACGTCAGCCATTACGACGTCAATGGTCGCTAAATAAATGATTAAGTCAGACATAAGGCTGCCGTTAATCACAGAAGGCATTTGCTGTAAATGCGTGAAGGTTGGTGTACGGATACGGGTACGGTAACTCATGGTTGACTTGTCTGAAGTCAAGTAGTAATTCGACGCGCCTTTCACCACTTCTGCCATCACAGATGCTTCACCCGCCGGCATTACAGGACCCCAAGATACGCTCAGGAAGTGCGTAATCAAGGTTTCAATATCTTGTAATGTTTTGTCTTTTGGTGGTGGAACAGCCAATGGATGGTCTGCTTTGTACGCACCAGACGGCATATTATCTAAACATTGTTTGATAATTTTCAGTGATTCTTCGATTTCACGGTAGTGAACGATGACGCGTGCATAGGCATCGCCTTCATACTCAACCGGTACTTCGAAGTCGTAATTTTCATAACCGCTATATGGGCGGTATTTACGTACGTCAAAGTCGATACCTGTAGCACGTAAACCTGTACCTGTTACACCCCAAGCCAATGCAGATTTTGCATCGTATTGCGCAACATTACGGGTACGACCCACAAACACCGAGTTTTTCAGCGCTGCAGTATGGTATTCCTTCAAACGTTTCGGCATCCAGTCCAGGATTTCACGGATCAGATGCTGCCAGTTGTTTGGAAGGTCGTGTGCAGTACCACCGATACGGAACCATGCCGGGTGCATACGGTAACCGGTGATCGCCTCAATCGCGTCATAGATTTTCTGACGATCGGCGAACATGTAGAAGACTGGCGTCATACCGCCGGCATCCTGAATCGCAGTACCAATGAACAGCAAGTGGTTATTGATACGGAACAGTTCAGACATCATCACGCGGATACATTGCGCACGGTCAGGTACAGTAATACCCGCCATTTGCTCTACGCCAAGCACGTAAGGCATGTTTTGCGCACAACCACCGAGGTAGTCGACACGGTCTGTATACGGAATGAATGAATGCCAGGTTTGACGTTCAGCCATCTTTTCCACACCGCGGTGGTGATAACCGATATCAGGCACACAGTCTTTCACTTCTTCACCGTCCAGCTGCAAGATCACACGGAACGCACCGTGCGCAGATGGATGGTTCGGACCCAAGTTCAGGAACATGAAGTCTTCATCGGCATTGCCGCGCTTCATACCCCAATCTTCAGGGACGAAGCGAAGATGTTCCTGTTCGTAGTCCTGTTTGGCTTTATCTTGCAAATATGGCGTATATTCAGTCGCACGTGCAGAATATTCTTTACGTAGCGGATGACCTTCCCAATAGGTTGGCAACAAGATACGACGGAGCATTGGATGCCCTTCGAAATTGATCCCGAACATATCGTAAGCTTCACGTTCGTACCAGTTGGCATTTGGCCAAATATTGGTTGCTGTTGGAAGATTCAAATCGCTTTCAGCTAAAGCAACTTTAATACGAATGTCAGTATTACGCTCGAGCGACAACAAGTGATAGAACACTGTGAAGTCAGACGCAGGTAAACCGTCGCGGTGCGTACGTAGACGCTCATCTACCGCTGACAAGTCGAACAACATCACGTAAGGACGTGACACTGTACGCAAGAACATTAAAACTTCTTGTACACGTGCGCGCTCAACCCAGACTGTCGGGAAATCCTCGAAAGTCGTTTGCACAAAGAAGTTCTCACCAAATTTGGTTTTGAGTTCTTCAATGATGGCAAATGCTGGGCGTGAATCAACAGACGTTGATTCTGGCATAGCAATGTCAGTTTCAGCCATTGGCTTGGCTTCCTATTTAATACAAATTCAGTCAACCTAAACGACAATTACACCCATAGCGGGTGCACAACAAAACAACCTGTCGTTTAAATTATTTAATTTCATCCATAGAGCGTAAGTTCTTCACAGCAACACGCTGGTCTTTCTTACGGTCACGTTCCGGCATCATCTTTGGCTTATACACTGGCTTAAGATCATCACCGATCACCGCAGAAAGCGGACGACGCTCTAGTTGAATCTGGTCTTGCAACAGCATTAATGCCTGAATCAAAGCTTCAGGACGTGGTGGGCAACCTGGAATATACACATCGACCGGGATGATTTTATCCACACCTTGTACGACTGAATAAATATCGTACATACCACCTGAGTTGGCACATGCACCCATTGAAATGACCCATTTTGGTTCAAGCATCTGTTCGTACAGACGCTGAATTACTGGCGCCATTTTTACGAAGCAAGTACCCGCTACAATCATTAAGTCCGCCTGACGCGGTGAAGCACGGATAACCTCGGCACCAAAACGTGACAAGTCATGCACGCCGGTCAAGGTCGTTGCATATTCTACGTAGCAGCAAGATGTACCAAAGTTAAATGGCCAAACTGAGTTTTTACGACCCCAGTTGACTGCTGTATGTACCACATCCTCTAAGCGAGTCATGAATACATTTTTATTCACTTCTTCTTCTAGCAACGGATCTTCTACAACAATACGTTCCTGAAGTGGATATTGGTCAGCATTCGGATTCGCACGGGTTAATGTATATTTCATCCCGTCTTACTCCTTATCAGATAATTGAGTTTGTGACTTTTTCACAAAACCAGATGATTGAGCCGGGATTTGACCCGTTGGATCCATCACCAATTCTTCAATCGAGTTGAAGCGCGTAATTTCTGCAAGATCCATATTTGGCGAACCAATCTTAGCTTTAATTCCTGCTGCCTTACGTCTGTCTGAAGGTGCCCAATTGAGTGCGCCTGTCGATAATTCGTAAATCAAACCAACAAGTAAAACTATGATAAAGATAGCTGCAGTTGCAAAACCAATCCAACCTACCTCACGAACAGAAACTGCCCATGCATATAGATAAAGTGCTTCTAAATCAAACACCACAAAGAAAATTGCAACTAAATAGAACTTTGCAGACAAGCGGATACGAGCTCCACCTGCGCTAACTACACCTGACTCAAACTGCTCCTGCTTGGCACGGCCCCATGATTTACCCCCGAGGAGTAATGGGACAGTCAGCATAAAGACGCATAAAAATGTAACGCCGATCACGAAGGCAATAATTGCCCATTCGTATGGAGTAATAGCACTCATGCGGGGATAACTCCTGGCAGGCCTATTTGTTAACAAAGAATGTATGTATTGGCCTTCAAATACACCAAACACAAAATTAATCCCGCCAATTGTACCTGATTTTGGATTTCACTTGCTAGTTTATAAGCCTTAGTCTTTGGGATGATTTTTTAGACATTTCAGCATTTAATTTGACTTTAATCATTCAGAATTCGTTTTAATCGTTTTCCCAAATTAAATTTTAATTATCTATTAATTTTTCTATAAAGAGCACTTCCAGAAAATAGGCTGATCGATGAGCTGCTTTTCTCGCCTACCCATTTAGATATAGTCTTTTTCACTATTGAATCCAAGTTAAATCGAATAAAAAATTATTTTAACAACTATTTTTTCTTTCAAACCAATTGATTTAACTTGATATTTAATGTGATTTTTTATATTTAACTGTTGCTTTACCCCCTGCAGCTACTTGGTAATCTTGGATTGGCAATTGTGTCTTTTTGCAACATGCTCAACAGGCTGATTCAGAATATGTTATTTCTATTTCTAAACCACATCATGACATTAATAAAGTAACAATAAGGAGTCCTTGCATGTCTCTACGCTTCTCCCATCGACCTAATTATTTTTTATTTGCTCAATTACTGGTTCGACATATAGAAAATTACATCCAGAAAAACCCCAACATAAGCCAGGCGGCTTTTGACTTACGTGACATCCATGCACTTTTTCAAGAGGACCATGCTTCTTCCAGCATCAATCTGGATGGCATTATGAATATCGCTGACGAATATAAAGTCGAAACGTTATCAGGCGACCAAAAACTGATTCAGCGTTATAACGTCGATGCGAAAAATACCAAACTGGTGATCGACTTTAACTCTGAAGCGCTACAAAGCTTAAAAGAGGGTAAATCACTCATTGAACCTGATGCGACCATTCAGGAATAAAAATCGCTCCTAATAAAAAACGATGCCGATGCATCGTTTTTTATGACTAAAATCATTTATACAATATCAAGCTAAATGATCACTCGCTTCCTCAGGCTTTTTTTCTAGCATCTTGCGCTTACTCTTCTTGACATAACGCTGTGCCGGCCAGGTCATGGTAAAACGCGCGCCACCCAGCGTCGGACTTTGATCCACCTGAATCGTACCACCAAACCAGTACGCAATCCGGCTGACAATGGATAAACCCAAACCATAACCACCCGAAGCACGGGTGCGGCTGTCATCCAGCCGGGCAAAGGCTTCAAAGACCCGGGCACGATCCACTTCCGGAATTCCCGGGCCATCATCTTCAACAGAGACATAGGCCTGACCATCCTGATCCAGACCACCACTGATCAGCACCTTATTGTCGCAATAACGCACCGCATTGCCGACCAGATTCTGAATTACGCGATGCAGATAACGGTGTTCTGCCTCAACCACCACATCAGGCATTGAATGTAGCTCAATGATTTTCTGGGTTTTTAATGCTTCAGTTTCCAGAGCTACCTGATTCAGCACTTCAAACAGATTGACCTTTTCAAACTCGATCGAAGGCATGCCCTGTTCTAGCTTGGCATAGGTCATGATCTCGTCAATCAGGGTATTCAGCGCCTCAATATCTTTATCAATCTGTTCGACCTGTTGCAGACGATAATCGTAATCATCTTCATCTGCCATCATTTCCACACCAAAACGAATCCGCGCCACTGGTGTACGAAGTTCATGCGACACCGCACGCATCAATTCACGTTGGGCTTCAATCAGGCGCTGAATATGATCAGACATATTGTTAAAGCTAGAGGCCAGCGTTGCCATTTCGTCACTTCCTTCTACAGGAAGACGCAATGACATATTACCGGTTTTCATTTTGTTTAAGGCATAGCTGACTTCACGCAACTTGCGCTGCATTGGCACCAGCAAACCACACACCCCCAGACTCAGCACAAACAGGCTCAATAAGGTAATACCAGTCGCTAACTGGAATGGCATCCAGTTAAACAATGGCACCGGTCCCATCACCAAGACTTGTGAGGTCGAACCTGGAATTGGCGAAATAATTGAAATGGTGGTGCCACGGATTGAGGCACTATCCCGATACAGGATAATACTGTGATCAAGACGCAAGCGCCCGATCTGCTCGGAATCTAAAGGTAAATTCTGGACATTTTCGATAGAAACCGGATAAGAAAAATAATCCTGAATACGAGCCAGATATTCTTTTTCCTGACCTGGATAGTAGACCAGATAGTCCAGGATAAAGACTGGTAAGGCCTTCATCTGGCGCTCAGTAATGCTGTCGGCCTTAATATAAAGGTAATGACCCGGGTCATCGCGCAGCCCAACCACAATATAGGCAATACCTGATTCGGCGTCCCAACGCACCACCGCCTTACGTTCGGCAATACGGCGTCCTTCAGCACGGGTAATGTCGACCTTGCTGGCTTCTACATAGTGAATGGGCAATTCCAGCAAATCGGAGGCATCAGAAACCCAATCCATTTTTTGCTGGAGATTTGGCTGGCGTGCAACCCCTTCACTGATGATATATGCCATACCATCAGTCAGGGATTCGCGATATTCTTGCGCACGCTGATAGTTGATAATCTGTACCAACAGATAGCCGAACACCGCCACCAAGACGACAAGGATGACGAGTCCTGCGTATATACGCAAAAATATACTGTGTTTAAACACCTATAATTTATCCTGCTTGTTCAAGCAACAAACCACATTTGCTTAAAGACCATTGGTCTCTTTAACAAAAAGATAACCTTTACTACGTACTGTTTTAATACGCTTCGGATTTTCTGGATCGTCACCGATTTTTGGACGGATACGAGAAATACGTACATCGATTGAACGGTCTTGACCATCATATTCGATACCACGTAAACGCTCGAAAATATCTTCGCGAGAGAGAATACGGCCAGCATTCGATGCAAGCAACCATAACAGATCATATTCTGCGCTGGTAAAATCAACCAGATCGCCATTTAAGGTCACTGAACGACCGCCGTTGTCGATGACCAGATCATCAAATTCGATGCGCTGTGCCACTTCATCTTCAGGTACCTTATCAGTACGGCGCAATAATGCACGAATACGTGCCAGCAATACACGCGGTTGAACAGGCTTAGCGACATAGTCATCTGCACCCATTTCCAGACCTAAAACCTGATCCATATCTTCAGTACGCGCAGTCAACATCAAAATCGGTTGATGATAATGTGGACGCACTTCACGGCAAATGGTCAAGCCATCCGCACCTGGCAACATCACATCCAGCACCACCATATCTGGCTGCTCGGCAATAATCCGACGAATGGCACGGTTACCATCCGGCTCTACCCCCACCTCAAGTCCGTTACGAATGAGGTATTCTTGCGTTAAACGGGCAAGACGCTCGTCATCTTCAACAATTAAAATCTTGGGTAACTTTTCTTCTTGGCTCATGTATTGCCCCTTATTTGGTGGATCTACGCTATAGGCGTATCCTTTTGAAATCCAATAGATACGTTTTTAATATGCTTGCAATATACACACGTTTACATTGTAAACAAGATAGCGTTCACCAAACTGATACATCAAGATAGCATTTTGTAATATTTTATCGTGCATTTTTTGGACAATTATGCTTGAAACAGTGGCTTAGATCTGATTTGCGATTTACACAACTATTACATGGACAAAATATGACTGCTTGATTCAGCACTTTTTAGTTATCCACAGTGTTATCTATAAGCACTTTCTTTTGACTTTGTTATGCTATGCCTTGCCTGATAAGGCTTATACAAAAATCAATAAAAATAGCGATATTTTTACAAGGATTAAAGCACAACTTAAGAAAAATATTTAGCTAAATGTCAATATTGATCTACCCTAAATTTTCCCGTATCTTGTGTTCAATTAATTTTAAAACCACTAGGTCTTGTGTTTATTCCTCAAACACTGTGGCACGAATTTTGCCCAGTTCAAACGGTCTATAAACATAAAAATAGATGACAATGGAGCTATGCTAACATGAGCGTAATCACTTCAACTCCTGGTCAACTTCAGGTGATTAAACGCACCGGTGATGTTGCCGCTTTTGATGCAGAAAAAATTTCTGTCGCAATTGGTAAAGCGTTTTTGGCGGTTGAAGGCCAACAAAGCGCTGACTCGAGCCGGATCCATGATCGTATCGAGCAACTGACGGAAATGGTATTAAATACCTTTAAACGTCGCTTACCTTCTGGCGGAACGATTCATATTGAAGAAATTCAAGACCAAGTTGAACTTGCGCTAATGCGTACGGGCGAACAGAAAGTTGCACGCTCTTATGTCATTTACCGTGAACAACGTTCTGAAGCACGTAAACAGTTAGGTGCACATCATCACCCGACCCTGCAAATTACCGATGCTGAAGGCAAACTCAAGCCACTAGATTTAAGTGCTTTAACTGCGCATGTTACTAAAGCAGCAGAAGGCCTTGAAGGCATTGATGTACAAGCCATTGTCGATGAGACCGTGAAAAACTTGTACAACGGCGTAAAAGAGTCGGACATCTCGACCACGATGATGATGGCGACCCGTACCCGTATTGAGCAAGAGCCTAACTATACATATGTGACTGCACGTTTATTGCGTGATGACCTGGTTGCGACTGGTTTGAAATTCCTGGGCCTACCTGTAGATACAGTTGAAGGCGATGCGCTGGAAACTTACCTGAAAAAAGGGATTGAGCTTGAGCTGCTTTCTCCAGAATTATTGAACTTTGACTTGGCGAAACTGGCAGCGGCGATTCAACCGGAACGCTCTAACCAATTTACTTACCTAGGTCTGCAAACATTATTTGACCGTTACTTCATCCATTCAGATGGCGTACGTTTCGAACTTCCGCAATTGTTCTTTATGCGTGTTTCTATGGGCTTGTCGCTCAATGAAGAAAACCGTGAAGAGCGCGCGATTGAGTTCTATAACTTATTGTCTAGCTTCGACTACATGGCTTCGACGCCTACCCTGTTTAACTCAGGTACGTTACGTCCACAATTGTCTAGCTGCTACTTGACTACGATTGATGATGACCTGTATGACATTTATGGCGCGATGCGTGATAACGCAATGCTATCTAAATGGGCAGGCGGTTTAGGTAATGACTGGACACCAGTTCGTGCTTTGAACTCATACATCAAAGGTACAAATGGTAAGTCGCAAGGTGTTGTTCCGTTCCTGAAAGTGGCGAACGATACAGCTGTTGCGGTGAACCAGGGCGGCAAGCGTAAAGGTGCAGTTTGTGCATACTTAGAAACTTGGCACCTCGACATCGAAGAATTCCTTGAACTGCGTAAGAACACTGGTGATGACCGTCGTCGTACCCATGACATGAACACTGCGAACTGGGTTCCTGACCTGTTCATGCAACGTGTATTCGAAGATGCAGAATGGACTTTGTTCACCCCTTCTGAAACGCCTGATCTGCATGATTTGACTGGTGCTGAATTCGCTGAGCGTTATGCACATTACGAAGCGATTGCCAAAGAAACAAACATGTTGCACAAGAAAATCCGTGCAAAAGATTTGTGGCGCAAAATGCTGTCTATGCTGTTTGAAACAGGTCACCCGTGGATCACATTCAAAGACGTATGTAACTTACGTTCACCACAGCAACACGTTGGTGTGGTGCACTCGTCTAACCTGTGTACAGAAATTACCCTGAACACCAGCAAAGAAGAAATCGCAGTTTGTAATTTGGGTTCAATCAACCTGGTACAACACGTTCAAGGCGGTGTTCTTGATCGCGAAAAACTGGCACGCACAGTTAAAACAGCCGTTCGTATGCTCGATAACGTGATTGACATCAACTACTACGCTGTTCCGCAAGCGCGCAACTCGAACCTGAAACACCGTCCGGTTGGTATGGGTATCATGGGCTTCCAGGATGCACTGTATGAGATGAACCTGGCTTATGGTTCTGATGCTGCGGTTGAGTTTGCTGATGAATCGATGGAAGTGATTTCGTACTACGCGATTTCAACATCTAGCGATTTGGCTGTTGAACGTGGTACATACGAAACCTTCAAAGGTTCATTGTGGGATCAAGGTATCCTGCCAATCGACTCGCTTGATCTGGTTGCGAAAACTCGTCCTGAACGCATGTTCGAAGTAGACCGCACTCAACGTCTGGACTGGGATACTTTACGTGCCAAAGTTCAAAAAGACGGTATGCGTAACTCGAACGTGATGGCGATTGCACCGACTGCAACGATTTCAAACATCTGTGGCGTATCTCAATCAATTGAGCCAACGTTCCAGAACTTGTATGTGAAATCCAACCTGTCTGGCGAATTCACCGTGATTAACCCATACCTGGTACGTGCGTTGAAAGAACGTGGTCTTTGGGATGCGGTAATGGTCAATGACCTGAAACACTTCGAAGGTTCTGTTCAGAAGATTTCCCGTATTCCTGAAGAGCTTAAAGCGATCTTCGCGACTGCGTTTGAAGTTGAAACTCGCTGGATCGTGGATGCTGCATCACGTCGTCAAAAATGGATCGACCAGGCGCAGTCTCTGAACCTTTACATCGCTGGTGCAAACGGTAAGAAACTGGACATCACTTACAAGATGGCCTGGTTACGTGGTCTTAAGACAACTTATTACCTTCGTGCATTGGGTGCGACTTCTGCTGAGAAATCGACTATTAACACTGGCGCATTGAATGCAGTTAAACCTGCAACTGTTGCGGCTCCTGTTGTAGCAGCAGCTCCGGTGGTTGAAGCGCAAAAACCTGAAGCTCCTGCAGAGGAAGAAGGTTTTGCTCAAGCGGCTCCAGTGCCAATGGCATGTTCAATTGACAACCCTGATTGTGAGGCTTGCCAATAATTTAGGCTTATACAGCTACATTGAGATAATGATGATTACTAACATGACAACATGTTGTAAATCAGATATCTGAATAGTTGTATTGGTTTAGATGTCCTGATTTTCAGCATGTTTTCCACGAGAAAGCATATGAAGAAAGCAGCATCAATGCTAGGTGCATGTGTCATAGCGATTTTTGGTACAACAGGTTTGGGATTTTATTTTTATAACTCTCAAACCAATATTGATCAGAGTAAAATCACAGGCTCTAACAGTCTGAATAACTCTTCAATGAATGTTACTTATAACATTAACCATCATCACTTTTACGCCACTGAGCAGAGTAAAAAATAAATTAAAGGAAATCAGCATGCCTCATATGACTCATAACTACATGTTAGGACTTGCGGCATTGCTGATTTCCTTTGGTATTACCTTTTATTTACCGATTGCTTATTTCTGGTTCAAAGTTCGCCAGCAGCGTAAGCAAAATAAGTAGTGGGGATCATTGCTCCTGTATAAAACTAGAGCATTCATCGACAAAACTTAATTTTGCTTACACAAATTAAGCGTATAGTAAGACATCTCAGCCAAGCTGAATGTCTCATAAAAGATATAAAGCAACGTAGAGAGAATTGATATGTCTATCCTAAGTTGGGACGATTTCGAAGATGATTCGCAAAAACCGGCTGCACCTGAACAGCAGCCTGCGCCCGTCGAGCCGCAAAAAGCGACTAATTCACAGATGGTATCTGATGCAGGCAACGCATCGCCGGATGTGGCAGCTGCACAACCCCTTAGAGCCACTCAAAACCGAGGATCAAATCCAACCGATTCGCTGGCAAGAGCATCTGCTTCCCTAGAGCAACTTGATGTTGCACCGGGCCTGGAAGAGCTTGAAATGGGTGCGCAACGTGTACAGGTTGATGATAAGGCGATGATCAACTGTCGTGCAGACTTGAACCAGCTTGTTCCATTCAAATACGAATGGGCTTGGCAGAAGTATCTGGACGGATGTGCAAACCACTGGATGCCGCAAGAAGTCAACATGAACCACGACATTGCGTTGTGGAAGTCTGAAAATGGCTTGACTGAAGATGAACGTACCATCGTGATGCGTTCACTTGGTTTCTTCTCGACTGCCGATTCACTGGTTGCAAACAATCTGGTATTGGCGATTTACCGTCACATTACCAACCCTGAATGCCGTCAGTACATCTTGCGTCAGGCGTTTGAAGAAGCGATTCACACGCATGCTTACCAGTACTGTATCGAGTCGCTAGGCATGGATGAAGGCGAAGTCTTCAACATGTACCGCGAAGTACCGTCAGTTGCACGTAAAGCGGCGTGGGGCCTGAAATATACCCAGTCTTTAAGTGATCCTACTTTCAAAACTGGTACACCTGAAAATGACCAGATCCTGCTTCGCAACCTGATCGCATTCTACTGTGTCCTTGAAGGTATCTTCTTCTATTGCGGTTTCAGCCAGATCCTGTCGATGGGCCGTCGTAACAAGATGAATGGTGTTGCAGAGCAGTTCCAGTACATTCTGCGTGATGAGTCAATGCACCTGAACTTTGGTATCGATATGATCAACCAGATCAAGATCGAAAACCCGGGTCTATGGACCACTGAATTCCAGGAAGAAATCATTCAGATGATTCTTGAAGGTACGATGCTGGAAATCGAATATGCACGTGACACTATGCCACGCGGTGTACTCGGCATGAATGCTGGCATGATGGAAGAATACCTGAAGTTTATTGCCAACCGTCGTCTGGCGCAGTTAGGCTTGCCTGAACAGTTTGCTGGTGTGAACAACCCGTTCCAGTGGATGTCAGAGATGATGGACTTGCGTAAAGAGAAGAATTTCTTCGAGACGCGCGTAACAGATTACCAAACTGGCGGTGCGTTAAGCTGGTAAGGTTTAGCTTAAAACGCTGAATGACAGATAATGTGAGATTTTTGACACATATTTCGAGACGCTGAATGACAGATAATGTGAGATTTTTGACACATATTTCGAGATTGTTACAAACTTAATCAACTATGCTAAAGCAAAAAAAATAGAGCCTAATGGCTCTATTTTTTTACTACTTAATTGGAGGCGATAACTTTCGAAATTTCGATATCGTAAAGCCTTCAGGTAATGGTTTAAATTTGTCGCCTTCTTGGGTCCAGCGTGTTGACCTACTTTGAAAAGCTCTTAGTTCTTTAATATCAATTGTAGCTGCAACAACAAAATCATTTTCACCACCTCTTACTCTTGCTAAATCTCGATTAAAGGATTGTTTAGCTGGCACACGAATTCGACTATCACCATATGATCTATTATTTACAAGAATTGTATAAGCATGAACATCAAGAGCTGCTGACTCTATTAATGTAGAAAATGTTTCTAAATCTTGATTCCAACTAAGTACTGAAAGAGCATCAACCTTTCCTTGGAAACTTATTCTTGATTTGCTATTTTGCAATTCAGAACAAACCATAACTCCAAAATGAAAATTATTATGTATGTATATTGGCTTTTTTAGAACTTTAAATTGATCTTTTTCAGTCTTATACTTCGTTCTAGCAAAATCCCACGCTTTTCCGTACACACTAGTTAACTCTTTGTCTTCACCTACAGCTGGTTCAAGCTTAGGTTGCCAAATCTTAGCAAATGCATAATGCCCTAAACGGTTATCAGATAATATTAATAAAGCTTCACTTATTAACTTATTGCTTGCAGTATGTCTATATTCAGTTCCAGCAATAATACTTATTCCAGCAGCACACAACCTAGAGGAGATACTATCAACCCACTCTAAAGGAATAGATAATTCTGGAAAAAATACATAGTCAGGTCTAGGGTTTAGCCTCAAAATATCATTCACTAAATCAGATATTCTCTTATATCTATCTAAACTTAAATTAGGTTTATTCGCTGCTGTATGAGTCCAATCCTTTTGAGATGTTTTTAGATTAGTTAAGGCCACTATAACTTTATCTTTACTATCAGTTCCTAATCTTAAAGACCTTGAACAATTGAGCTTATCATTATTATCATTAGCGATAGCTAACAAAGTAGGTTTTACCCATACACCACGTACTGCTTGGCAATACCTAGCCCATATTTTAGTAGGCGAAGTGTTACAAAACTTCTTATTATTTTGAGGCAAACCCACACACTCAGGTGCCAATTCAGAGATTTCTGCTGTTGAATATGGTCTTGTAGGAAATAAGTAGGGTAAAAATATTTCAAAACTATATTTATTAGAATAGTTTTCCTTATTGAATCTCTTTGGGAATGACGATTTTAAGAATAATCTCAAGGAATCAGTAGAAATCAGCTCTGTTTCCAAGAAACGTCTAATAAGCTTTTCGTTTCGTCTTTTATTTTCTTTATCCAATAGTTTATTACTTATATTTAAAGCTAAAATTTGTTTATAAGGTGTTTTACCCAAGTCAGAGTTTAAAACTAATAATGCTTTTTCTTTAAAGTTTGTGATACTCAAATCAGTATTAAGTAAATCACTAATTGAATCGATATTTTCAAATAAACCACGGAAAAATATATCTTCTAAACTTTTTTGCTTTGGTTCTTTATCTTCAAAAAGGTCTTTCGGATCATAGTATTTTGTTGCAGCATCTATAAATAGTATTGTTAATGAATGTTTGATTTCTTGCCAAATATCTTCATGAAGATCACATTTTGAACCATTAACTTCTCCATAAAATTTTGCTCTATCTTGATCAAAAATTGCTGCTTTAAGAAGATCTAATGATTGATATGCTCTTAATACAATTAATTCTGCTTGATGCCATTCATTCAAACCGATAGCAAATCCGAGCAAACGAGGTAAATATGAAAAATGCTCAAATATACTATCAGGTCTTAAAATATGATTATGAGCAAATTGGTAAAACTCATCTCTTTGTTTTTTCCACACCTTAGAAGGTAAATCACGAGCAAGTGTCTCAACATGCCTTAATTGCAATGCCCAACTTAATCTTCTTATCGTTAATCCATCTGCTCTCCGTAAAGTATCAGCATTTTCACCTACACTTCCAGCTGCTGAAAGCACCTTCGCAGCTGTTGACTGATCTAGTTGATCAGGTGAAGGCATCAAACGATGTTCACTCGAAAGCTCATAAATGTCTTTTTCAATACTATCTAATAAATCTAACCCTGTTCGTCCTTCTAAAAGAAATAGCTTTTGTTTATCAGATTGCAATTGTATTAAGGTTGAGTCATTCTTAGAGTTAGGTTGATTAATCAACCATTTTTTTGGGTCCTTATCATCTGGTTTTAGTATCTCATCTCCAATTCTTTCTTGTAAGAATTTCATTAAGTCATCACTATTACTTATATTCCCAGCATCTTTTAATACTAAAAACATATCATCTACATAACGACCATAATGAATTGGAGTAAGTTTTTCTTTAATTAATTTATCCCAACGGTGCAAAATCATATTAGAGATAATTCTGCTTGCAGTTAAGCCTATTGCTAAGCCACCTGATATCTCACATTCAACGGAGATTTTTTTTGAAAATACAACAGCCTGTTTTGCCCATTCTTCTAAAAAATTAGCTAATTGCTTAGTAAATAAAAGCTCATGCTCACTAAGAGTAAGATCAAATGTTTTATGCAAATTTTCAGAAACAATGATTTTTGGATCAATGTAGTGGTAATAACTTTTTAAGTCCAAAGATACTGCTATAACACTTTTATCTTTTTCTAATTCATCTCGTATAGCATTTAACCCATCATTTCGCCATTTTTGATAAGGCTGAAAGTACGGTGTAAATGATCCTATTGCACTGATATGGAAAGGTTTTCTCATATTTAAAGAAAACTCTTCATCATTTTCTATACGTTTTAGTCGTGCCCCATAGCAAGACTCAGTTAATCGTTCATCAAACTGCTCTCCAACCATATTAATCCAGAGGGCTGAAATAATATGTGTTTCTACGGGGAAATCGCCAATGATACGAAATGATGGACTTATCTCATTTTCACCAAATAACTTATTTAAATTTTTTTTTGGATCTGAAAAATGTACATGACTAATGCTATTGGTATCAGACTTCTTATTTATTATTAATTTTTTAGGGACAACTCGATATTGCCCTAAGAATTTCTCATTCTCAAAAAAACCATTATCTTTTTTTAATTTTTCCAAAAGTTTTCTTAAATTAGGTAATAATTTTTGTTCATACTCTGCAAATTTTACTGCTGTGGGGAAAGTATTCTCAAAAAAACAATCTGCTTTAGCTTTTCTATAAGCTACGAGTAAATCCTTTAATTTAAGATCTTCCCATCCTGTAAAAACCGCCTGATACGACATAAATCCCCCTTGCAATTATCTTATTGGTGTTATGGAATACATCTTCATCCACTTGTAACCATTTAATACTTCAGCTTTACTAAATCGATTCTTTTCTTCCGACCAAGCATAAAAATCTTTCAAAAGCTGTTCTTCAGTAACAGATTGTTTTTTCTCTAACAAACGTAACCAACATGCAAAAAGTGTTGCAATAATTTCTATATGGTCAGATTTACTTGTTCTAAAAAGTCCTATTAAGTCATAAATCTCAGATACATCTTTAGCAAAATACTTATTAAATGCAGATCTATGATCATTACATCTACTGAGAGGTTTGTACTTTAAGTCTCGCTTAGGATCGTAACTAAACCACTCATGATCTTTAAACTCTTTATCTAAATAACGTGCCATAACTGGATCATATGGACCAGCGGCATGTTGTTTAAAGTCAGCCGCCAAATCCATATGTTTTAGTTGTTGGCATAAGTAGATCAACTTTTGCAGTTTTAAATGACCAAAAGTTGGCTCTGTATGCAACTGAAACGTGATTTCAGCAGCTAAAGATAAAAGCTTCAAATCATCATCAACGCTTTCATCTGTAAATAAATCAATTTGATCACTACTTTTTTGCTTCGACTGTTTAATAGTCTCAATTGGCTTTTCAAATTGGACAACATTATCAGTGACTTCAGACTCACTTTTATCATTTAAATCACTCAAGGCACTAGCAACCAAACTATCTGTTAAATGAATCTTAGTTTTTTGTAATTTACCTTGAAGCGTTTGCAACTTATCAATTATAGAAAAGAGTTGGTTTACTTTTTCAACAATTCTATTTTGTTCAGCTAATGGAGGTAGAGGCAACCAAATTTCACGAATTGTTGTCATTGAAATACTAGGTTGGGCTGTAGCTTTAAGCGATTTAAAAATTTCCTCTTTCCCATACATACTATTTAAAAAGATTAAAAGATAATTAATATTTGGGTCAGAAAATGGCTCAATTTTAGCTACATTCGGCGCTAGATGATATCTTTGTTCCTTATCGAATACACAGACGTCTCCAATTCCAGCTCCAATAAATGTCATCAATAAAGCTTTTCTATCTAATGCACACCTTTGTAATAATCGAGAGGTTTCCAAGTCAATATACTTTAGACTGTTTTCGTTTAGCTCAAACGGTTTTACATTCTGTGCTCTAATAACTGCAACCTCGCCTGAATCTACTAACTTCATATATTTAGTATATTCAAAACCAGCTAATTTAGTTACAAATGCAATATCATTTAGAAGTACTTTTTCCCAACTTTTGGGGATATCAAACTTTAATGACTGCTCAACAGTAATTGCTTTGGGTTTTTGTATTTCTTTATTCTTAACTCTCTCATTTTTATTTATTTCTACTCTTTTAAGTAAAAAATTAACTCCTTCATCATTAGGGTCTTGTTTCACTAACTTGCCCATTACAGCTAACTGCAAAATTGTTTGTTTTAACTTTTCAATACTGTATTCAGTGGTAAATAGCAGACTAAAGTTTTCTGAAATACATTGCCAATTCTGCTGGAACTCTTCAACGTCGGATGAGTTAATCAAAACATTCAAAAATGTATCAACTAATTGATCGTGCGCTTCCGAACTTAAATTTTGCTGATGTTCGAGTTGATCACATAATTCCATCAATTCATCGACTTTACTAACGATACGTTTTTGTTCTTCTAATGGTGGAATTGGTAATAACCCACTGAAGAATTGCTTATCATTAATGGCAGGATAAGCAATCCCTACTTGTTGCGACTCAACATATTTTATAAACAAAGGACTACGTAAGTAATAAAATAAATAATAAGAATCAATAATCTTATATGGATGGATTACAGCAAAAGCTGTACTTGCAATAGGTTCGTACTCAAAAACCTCATCAATGACGGCAATATTGTTGAGATAAGGTCTAACCGTAGAATATATAACCGTACCAATCCCCACTATCTTACGTGCTCGTGAAGGTGCATCCTCAGCATTTAAAATTGATTGATTTTCTACACGTCCATAAAGACTATTAATTGCAGACACATCAATATAAGAAAATTTGGAAGTAGGAATTTTTTGTCCTAAGTTATAACCTGAATCACCTAGTTTTAATAGAACCCATGTATTAGGCAAAGAATAGTCAAATTCACTATTTTCTAGAATATTTATATCTGTAGTCTTTTTTAAAATTTTATTTTTTACTAATTCATTTTGCTCACTCAAAATTTGTTCTAACAAATTAAAAGGTTTTTTTTCATTAGGTACTAATTTACCAAGGAAAGCCAATTCCAAAATTAATTCACGTAATTTCTGAATGCCATAAATCGTATCATTTGAACCTGAACTGCGCCCACGCCCCGACTTTTTCTCAGTTTCAGCTGTTAACCAAATATCTAAATGCTCAGTAATGAGTTCTTTAACATCTGTCATTTTACTCATCCTGAACTATTGACCTAAAGCTTCATCTAAAATTGCTTTTAATTGCTGACGAATTTTAGCAACCTCAGCCTCAAGGCTCTCATATTTAGCCAAAAGCTCTTTAGGGTCTTTTACATCTTCTTCAACTTGATGCGGATTTTTTATATCAAGGTTATAGCCACGACCAATAATATCTTGAAGTGATACTTTCCATGCTTGCTCATTTGCTACACGACTAGCAAAACCATCACTTTCTAAGCCCCACCATGCTTTTAAAGTATCGAACTCTTTAAGCTGAAGCGGTTTAGTTTTGTTATAGGCTTTTACACCTTGTGGTAATTGATGCTCATAGAACCATATATGTTCTGTTTTCTTCCCCTTGGTAAAGAACAAAATATTGGTACTAATAGGTGTATATGGTGCAAAAACAGACTTCGGCAAACGAACAATGGTATGTAGATTACAGTCTTCCATTAATTTTTCTTTAATGGCTGTTTTGATACCCTCACCAAACATAAAGCCATCTGGTAAAACCACGGCTGCACGACCATGCGCTTTTAAGAGTTGGATGATCAACACCATGAAAAGATCAGCTGTCTCACGGGTACGAAATTTCTCTGGAAAATTATTTTCTATTCCATCTTCTTCAATTCCACCAAATGGTGGATTAGTAAGTATGATATCAACACGTTTATCGAGTCCCCATGAAATTAAAGAATGAGATAGTGTATTGTCATGTTTAATCTGAGTTGGTACATCAATACCATGCAAAATCATATTTGTTGTACATAACAAATGAGGTAAAGGTTTTTTCTCAATACCAAAAATTGACTTATGTAGTATTTGTTCGTCAATAGGAGTCTTAACAAAATGTTTACGTTTAAATTCGATTGCTGATGTTAAAAAGCCTCCCGTACCACAAGCAGGATCAAGGATCGTTTCATCTAATTGAGGAGCAATAATATCTGTCATGAAAGAAACAACTGCTCGGGGTGTATAAAATTCACCGGCGTTACCCGCAGACTGAAGATCCCTCAAAAGTTGCTCGTAAATATCACCAAATGCATGTAGTTCTTTTGATTTAGTAAAATCTAAATCTGATTCAATTCTATTGACAACTTGACGAATCAGTGTGCCTGATTTCATATAGTTATTTGCTTCTTGGAAAACTGTAGAGATAAGAAAAGCTCGTTGATCATCCGTATTTTCTGATAATTTTTTTAATCTTTCAAATAATTGGTCATCAATAAATTTTTTTAATGCATCACCTGTAATTCCTTCAGAATCTGTTGCCCAATTTCTCCAACGCAGTTCTTCAGGAATTGGGGAATGAAAAATTTTCCCTTCTAAAAAGGCTAAAGCTTCTGCTTCTCGTTCTCTAGCATCGACAACCTTCAGGAATAACATCCATACTAACTGACCGAGGCGTTGTGCATCACCATCCACCCCAACGTCCTTACGCATGATTTTCTGAATGGCTTTTATTGTTCCTGAAATATTCATAGCTAGACTTCAAATCAACAGTATCAAATTTGTACGTGAGTTTATCAGACCAACTACTCAAGATACATTATCGTAAAGCTGATTACCCAATTCTTTTAGTGCTTTTGTATATTCTTCAGGCGATCCAAATGACTGAATAATTTCAATGATTGACCCCATTTGATTAAACGGAGGAATTTGTAAAATCTTTACATCTTCAATTGGCTCAATCCCCTGATCTGCGTATTTATCTAGTAATGCATCTAATACCTGACGAGCCTGATCATTATATTTGGTGAAATAGTTGCGTTTGCGCACATTGTTAGCACGTTCTTTTTTAGTTAAAGCTGGCTGATCAAAAGCAATATGGCAAATCATATCGAAAGGATCAAAATCTTTACCAACCTCATCCTCTAATGCTTCAAAAATTACACCCTGCTTTTTGAACTCATCAATTATGAGTGACTTCTTATCAGCACCTTTCCATTTTCTTAAAAATGCATCTAAAGATTCATAGTCTTTTAAAATATGCTGACGTGTATAATCTTTCAGAGATTCCGTAACCAATTTTCCATCGTTATCATAAAACTGAACCCGCTCTCCAATCACATTAACGGCAACATCATTTACATAGAATTTTCTCGGTGGTTCAGCATCACCTCCACCAGTATCTTCACCACCAGAAGTACCACCTATTGTTGAATCATCATTGGTATAATCTGAATCATCACCTTCATCTCCAATATCTGGCTCATCGGGTGGTACTACAGGTTCATCTGGTTTAGGTTCATAAATGACAACAGGATCACCATCAAAAGCAGGATCACTAAAAAGCTCAGTCGCCTTTTTAAAATCCATTATCGTAAACCAAGTTTTTCCAAACTCTTCATTGATACGTGTACCACGACCAATCATTTGTTTAAATTCAGTCATGGATTTAATATGCTGATCAAGTACAATCAATTTACACGTTTGTGAATCCACGCCTGTAGTCATCAGTTTAGACGTTGTTGCTATGACAGGATAACGTTCCTCAGGATTAATAAAGTTATCTAGTTCAGCCTTACCCTCTTTATCATCACCAGTAATACGCATGACAAATTTACGATTTTCTTTGATTCGTTCAAGGTTCAAATTAGCTAAAGCTTGTCGCATACGCTCTGCGTGATCAATATCATCACAGAACACAATTGTCTTGGCATAAGGGTCTGTATTCACCAAAAACTCTGTAATTTTTTGAGCAACAATTTCTGTACGACTCTTTAAAACAAGCCCTTTATCCATATCTTTAAGATTATAGATGCGATCAGTAATTTCATTACCATGTTGATCTTTCTTGCCTTTTTCTGGTCGCCATCCTTGTAGGTCTTTATCTATATCAATACGCACAACTTTATAAGGTGCCAGGAAACCATCTTGAATACCTTTTTTCAACGTATAGGTATAAACAGGATCACCAAAATAAGTAATGTTTGAAGTATCTTTGGTTTCTTTTGGAGTCGCTGTTAACCCCACATGAGTTGCTGAACTAAAATATTCTAAAATTTCACGCCATGATGAATCTTCTTTAGCACTTCCTCGATGACATTCATCAATCACAATTAAGTCAAAGAATTCAGGACTAAACTGCTTGTAGATGTTCTTTTCTTCTTCTGAACCAGTTACTGCTTGATAAAGAGAAAGATAAATCTCATAACTTTTATCAATCATACGATTTGATATTTTAGTCATTTGCTGCCCAAAGGGTTTAAAATCTTTATTTTTAGTTTGGTCGACTAAAATATTTCGGTCTGCCAAAAATAAAATCCGTTTCTTTGCACCTGATTTCCATAAACGCCATATGATTTGAAAAGCTGTATAAGTTTTCCCCGTACCTGTTGCCATAACAAGTAAAATACGATTTTGCCCCCGAGCAATCGCTTCTATCGTTTTATTGATTGCATTAACTTGGTAGTAACGAGGAATATTACCAGAACCATCATCATAGTAAGGATATTCAACGATTTTCTTAGATTCGGATGTGGTCAAACCCTTATATTGCTCATACAGTTTCCATAAATACTCAGGGGAAGGAAACTCATCCAATCCTAGCTCTTGCTCAACTTTTCCAAATAGACCCGTTTGGTCATGGAATAAAAAGCCATCGCCATTACTTGAAAAAACAAAAGGTACTTGTAAACAATCAGCATAGGCTAAAGCCTGCTGCATACCAGCTCCCAGACTATGATTATTATCTTTAGCCTCAATAATCGCTAAAGGAATATTTTTCTTATAGTAAAGAACATAATCGGCACGTTTTCGCTCACCACGAGTATGTAGCTTCCCACGTACCATGATTTGACCATTGGTAAAAGTTACTTCTTCACGAATTTGATGCGCAGTCCATCCAGCTTGTTCTAAGGCAGGATTGATAAATTTACTACATATATCTCGTTCAGATAGTTTCTTCTTATCCATTCTAAAACCATGTATTTGATTCTTATAATTAGAATAATGAATTTTGAAAACTATTGATAGTTAATCAATAGGTTAATAATTTCAGTATATGAAAATAATTTATCTTTAGAACAGCTATGTAAAGAAGTTTTGTGAGTAACAAAAATGAATTGAAACAATACACAATTAGATAGCCGACGGCCTAATAATACATTGGAATGTACACAAAAAATTGGAGATATTATTAAATACATTCTATCTCATGAAAGACCTCAAAGAAGTAATTCATTACAGTAAAAACATGTTGGATCTTTTTTTATTTTTCAATTTATTAGGAAATTTGAAAAAAATTTCATAAAAAACATGCCAATTTGCGCATCAACAGTAAGCTATTCATAGGCATGGCAGGTATGTTGTTGATATGATGACAGTCTAGGAATATTTATTTAATTATTTTTATAATTAAATGGGTGACGGTAACCCTCCCAAAGGATATGAATAACACTATTAACCCAATTTAATCCATTTAAGGTTTTAAATATGACAATTGAAAACCCAGAGAACGAACGTGAAATAGCTAAAGCTGCCGCTCTTGTACTTCAGAAACGCTTTATTGAAGTTGCACGTACTAGAACAGTACTCTATGTAAAGAATGATATCGTATGGAACAAAGCTCCCAATAGCGAACCTGTATCGGTCAAAAAGTTATCCGGACGCAATCCAGATCTTGCGAAAAGGTTTGCTAGCCGAGGGACTTACAAAATTAAAAAACGTGGTAATGATTTTATTACCTAATAGTAGTCTATCTTTGAACGCATACTATTCATCTTCAAGATAGATAATTATAAAAATAATAGTAAATCAAGAAATAGCTAGAAGCCTCATTAGTCTTTAGGCAGCAAATCATGTGGTGCAACTTTAAGTATTTGTGCAATCTCATAGAGCTTTAGTACCGTGATATTTACTTCTCCTCGCTCAATACGTCCCACATAACTACGATCGATATTGCAAAGTAATGCTAATTTTTCTTGAGTAATTTTCTGCTCAATTCGACAATTCCGAATAGCATGTCCAATTTTCTGTGCTAAATCGTTCATAAGTTCTATTCCTATAAAGAATAGAACTATTCATTTTTGAGGACTAAGTATCCACGGCTTATAATCCTCATAAGCGTTAGATTTTAAAATTTTATATTTAAAAATAAAACCTTAAATAAGACAGAAAAACGGATTATAATCCCCTTTATTTTTACGTATTACCTTTAAATGATTGAAATTAAGCACCCTCTAAAAGAGCAGTTTCTTGTAGTTATTGAGAATGGCATTCTCTTATTCTTGTTCAAACCTAAAGATCTTTGGATACGCTTTGAAGGTGCTCCTGATTCACTAAAATGGCAAACATATTCTTTAATTAAACAATTATTGAAATTTGGCTACTTAAGAAAAGAATATGACGATGAAGGAAATCAATTTTATTCAGAAACTGATAAATTAACTGATTTTAGAATTACTCACTGTAAAGAAAAAGCAGTGAAAGTATTAACTAAAAAATTAAGCTTACTTAAACAAGAGCAGCTAGAAAAAACCTTGGAAATTCAAGAAACTAATGAACTATCCAAACAATTACCAGAAATTAATTATTGCTTTAAAAATTATATAAGAGATAGAAGCAAAAAAATATCAAGATTAGAAAATCATAAAAATATTATTTCCAAAATCATTAATGATATCGATTCATTTATTTACTAAGTTAATATAATATTTAATTAATGTTTTATTAATTAATAATAAATAAATTAATCCATTATAATAAAACCTTGCAAAACTAGAAAAAACCTATATTTTTAGATTAAGTTCTAATTATTTTTACTACTATCATGAAAACAAATCAGCAAATCAAAGATGATTTTGAGCAAGCTGGAATCACAATTTCCGACTGGAGCTTAAAACATAATTTTTCAAGAGAGTTAGTTTATAGAATTCTCAATACAAATCGTTTGCCCAAACGTGGTGAAAGTAAACGAATTGCTATCGCACTTGGCTTAATTACAGAGGAGAAAGAAACATGACTTAAGAAAAAATAAAGCGGATTCATAGAATCCGCTCTACCCGTTTGCAATCAAGAGAAAGCTAACTAGTCGTGTTTTTAGTATCTCTTGATTGCAATGTTCCGTCAAGTCTTGGGCAATAAAATCAAAATTGCTCAAAGCTTTATCTCATCCTAAAAAATGTGAGAACTACTATGCAATCAAGTTATCTAGAGCAGAAAACTAATCAACTTAATCAAAATCTACTAATCAAATTTGAAGAAGCTTTTCAAAAACAGACTCATGTATCATCAAAATTCATTGGTGAACGTAGAGTAAAATCACGTATAGGTAGTCGTGTATCCCTCTTTCCAAGTGTTAAAAATCAGGGGTTAATATGCCTCGAAAGTAATTTAGAACTAGCCCATGCAATAGCTTTGGAGCGTAATGAAGATGTACTTCAATACAGAACACAAGCAGTTCAGATCTTTATCAATGATCGACATTTTATTATTCCCGACTTCATTATAAAAACACTGAATGGATATGAAGTTCATGAAATTAAACCTAATTTAAATACACTTTCAGAAAAAAACATTGCAAGATTTAATTTAGCAGAAAGTATTTTAAATAGTTACTCGATTAAATTTAGAACTTTTGATCGTACTAATCTTATTTCAAAACAAGACTGTCTTTTATTAAGTATCAGCTATCAAAGAGCAAATTATAAAAAAATAAATAAAATTGATTTAGAAAAAGCAGACACCCTCATTAGAAATAGAAACTTCAAAAATAAAATGGATTTATATAAATTACTGAATGCTAACAATTTAGATTTGATGATTGCTGATTATTTTATTTTTTATAAAAAAACTTTAGGAGTTTAATTATGAAAAATAATTTTCAATTAAAAATTGGTGATCGATTTAAATATCGTGATGAACTTTATGAAATATGCTATATAGAAAATGAAACTATCCGCTACTCTAACTCCATTAGTGGAAATATGTACTTTCTTACTGAATATGATTTAATTAATAAAATCTTAAATGGAGATATAAAGTTAACTAATTTAAGCATTCCACAATTTCACAAAAATAAAGCTCTGACAATTGAGGAAATTTTCAAGTATCTTAACTACGTTTTTTCAAACAAAATTCCATGTTCGATCAAGCATTTGAAAAATGCAATTATAAACATAACCAAAGAAAATCCTAATCTTAGAAAAATATCTGCAAGCACTTTGGCACGGTACATAAAGATATATCGAGATAACTCAGATTCATTTCATGGTTTTTATCAAGGAGCTGGTGGAAACAGAAGTTTAAGATTCCCGATTGAAATTGAGGAAATTATTAATGAAGTTATTTCTGATTTCATTAAAGAAAGAGAAAATTTTAGTCCAAGTGATGCTCATGTAATTATTAAAGATCGAATATTATCACTTAACCTAAATGCTACAATACCGTCTGAACGAACTGTAGCTCGGCGTTTTGAGAGACTTGATCCCTATATTGTATTTAAGAATAAAAATGGAGCAAAAGAAGCAAGTAAAAAATTTAAAGCATCAGGTCAGAGCTTAGTATCGCCTGGTTTACTCGCAATAGTTCAAATGGATACCCATGAGATTGATTGCATCATATTAGATAAAAATGGGAATGTACTTGGTAGACCAGAACTTTGCATTGCGATAGATATCTATACACGAGCTATAGTAGGTTGGCACTTATGTATGCTACCTCCCTCAGCAACAAAAACATTACTTACACTTAAAAATATGTTGATGAGACCTCATCTCGACAAAACAGGAGGACTTCCAACAGTAATAATCCCAGACAATGGTTGCGAGTTTAATAATAATGCTTTAGCTAATTTTTGTAATAATTTTAATATTACTAAGTCAGAATCACAGCCATACTCTCCCAATAATAAAGCTCATATTGAAAGTTTTTTTAGATCATTAAATATGAGCATTATTCATAAACTTAAGGGTACTACATACTCATCACCAGTCCATAGAGGAGATTATGATTCTGTAGGAAATGCCTGTTATACACTAGATATATTAAGAGATTTAGTGAATGAATGGATTGAGAACATATATCATAAGCGAGTTCATTCAGGGACAAATCAAAGACCAGAAAAAATGTGGCAAGAAGCGTCTAAAATATTTCCTGTTTTAACCATTCCTGAATTAGAAATTGAAAGAAAATGTCGGACAGTTTTTCGATATAGAATCAGCAAAGGGCAAATAAACTTAAAAGGTCTAAGATATAAATCCCAAGCCCTCGCCACATTAAATCATCGTTTCAAAGATAAAGTCACAATCTATGTAAATCAACTAGATTTAAACTCTATTTATATACAAGACCCATTTGATAAAAACAATCTGATTCAAGCTGACTCAATTTATCCAGAAGCGACTAAAGATTTGACTTTAGCTGAATGGTTAGAAGCAAAGGAAATATTGCGTGAAAAGTATAAATCTGATCCAAACGAAATCAAAAATGAAGAGCAGTTATATCTAGCACGCCTAAATTTTTTATTAAAAATCCAAACACTGAACAATCAAAAGACACGTTTTAGGCAAGTCAAAAATGACTTGCAAATGATGATTAAGCAGCAAGAAGATCGGTTAAATCTAGCAAATTCAAACAATGACGAGATTGATATCCTCTCACACACAAATCATATAGAAGAGATCCATCATCTTACATATGACAATTTACCCCCTGACTTAACCGATTTCTTCTACGAGGAGGTTAATTTCGATGAATAGTAATAAAAATATTGAAACTCTATCTAAATTACGGAATTTCATTTGTCATCATTCTGATTTCTCAAAAGCTTTAACAGCTATTGATGAATGTATGCAAATGAGTTACATGGATAATCGACCTATCGGCTCCTTGTTGCTCGGTGCAGGAGGTGTTGGTAAATCTACAATATGTAAGCTTATTAAAAGTAGGCATAAACCTTATAAATGTATTGAAGATAACTTTGAGAAGTTAATAGTACCTGCCTTTTACTTTCCTGTTCCTTCACCAATCACTATTAAAAGTTTAGCAATTCGAATGCTTGAAGAGCTGGGATGTACAGATCATAAAGGTACAAGTGAGCAATTAAACTATCGATTACGCATTCTCCTAAAAGAATGTAAGACACAACTTATCATGCTTGATGAGTTTCATCATATTTATAGCTCGAGTGCCCAGAAGAATAAATCATCTGAAAATGTCGCTAACTGGATTAAGACATTAGCTGATGAAACTAAAATATCTATATGTTTAGTAGGGTTACCTATCATTCAAGATAATCTTTTTATTGACAGTCAACTAGCACGTAGATTTTCTTGTGTTTTACAACTCAAGCCTTTGACTTTAAATCTAAAAGATCAATCTGGGACACTTAATCCTTTTTTGAAACAGACCTCTTCATATATTGCAAAGAACTTTAATCTTACATTTGATCCAGAAATTTACTCGAGAGATCTCTCTAAACGCATTTTTTTAGCCACTAGTGGCTATCAAGCTTATGTCATGCAACTTATATATCAAAGCTGCCTAAGTGCGATGAGCAACAACCGTGTAGTTGTTTCGATGGGCGACTTTCATACAGCTTATGCCTTAAAAAGTATCTTGTATAAGCCTCAGACCAAGAAAGACATTTTCCTGCTTAACTCTTCTCAAATTACTGAAATCCTAATTTAAAACCATGAAAAAATTATCTCTATCCCATACTCCAATTCCATTCCCTGATGAATTTTTAGCAAGCTTTCTCCTTAGAGCTTCATATATAAATGGATATGAATCTCCTGAGCAAATGCTAAACAGCGCAGGTATTCCCATATATAAAAAATCATATGATCCATTATTTACCAATGAAGATAAGTTTAAGCAAGTTATTGAACGGTTGGAACTTTCTGATGACTTACTAAATCTGGTAATAAAAAAGACTCCTCCAACATTTCAAAATTTCTTCTGGACGAAAACTCAAGTAATCCATCGTAAATTACTTGATATTGGCCTCAATAAATTTTGCTCATCCTGTTTAGAAGATAAGGGGTATTGGAAGAAAAATTGGTTATTAACCCCCTTAACAGTTTGTCTAGATCACCATATTGATTTGATAGAAAAATGTCCTGAATGCGACAATCCATTAGAAACTAGCCGAAAATCATTATTTGAATGTCCAACTTGTACTTTTGATTTACGTAAGAGCCAAAAGCAGCAATCTACATTAGAAGATATCCAGATTAATACATGGTTCTTAGATCGTTTCCCGGGGACTAATGAAACTTTTAATGAAATTTTTTTTGATATCTGGACAGCTTTATCTAAGTATTTTTCCAACTTAGAAATATTAAAAAGCCAATCTTATATTTTAAATTTATGTCATGAATATTTTCATAATGAAGATAAATTTATTTCTACTCTTATAAATATGATCAAAAATAACCTAAATTATGCTCATCCAAGAATTCAACTTCTTCCCTTTTTAGGAAATAAATCTAGATTTAAACCTATTCTCAATAAAATTCTAAGTTATTTTAGAGATTATAACTTTCCATCCTCAAAATGTATTAGACGGAAATTTAATAAGAAAGAAGCTACTCATATACTTGGGGTTAGTTTTGCAGCATTTCATAAAAGACTGAAGGCGGGAATTTTATATCACGATCAACTCAGTGTAAGTGATAGAACTAATTTTCCTGCTTCTATACTTGAGGAATGGCTAATTAATGAAAAGAAAAACATCAATGGCACATATACATATCATCGTCCACCCCCACAAAACGATGAATCTAATGATTATTTTACTATTCCGGAAATTATGGAAATACTAAATATCAATAATCGTAATGCACGTTTATTTCTTAAAATACCAGATATTCCAACGACTAAGAAATATCTAAATCATTATACTCAATATTGTCTTTCCAAAGAATTTGTTAATAGTTTTCATAAAAAATATATTTTTTTAAGTCCACTTGCTGAATACTTGGACGTTTCTCATCTCACACTAAGAGCCAAGCTTGCAAGTTTAAATATTGAACCAATATATATAAACAAACTTTATCCAGCCTATTATGCAAGAAAAGATATAAAGCATTTAGATAAGTCCATGATTGAAAATATAGTTACTTATAAAAATAATTCAGGGCGTAAAAAAGCTGGAATTGTAGATAAGAGGAAAAATGATGCTTATATAAGCCTTAGTGAAGCAGCTAAACTTCTAGGTATTTCCCCATCTCAAACAGCTCAACTTATTCAACATAAATGGCTTAACGTAGAAAATTTAGAGATACGTCCTTATCGTATTCCGAGAAGAAGTATCGACAATTTAATTCAACAAAAGAATGATCCTACGTATGTTGATATAGAGGTGGTACTCAATGCATTAGATTGCTCATATGACCAACTTGAAAAAAATTGGATTATGACAGGTCATTTAAAACTTCGACATATTGGATATTGGCGGTCCTTCTCCAAAACTGAGTTTGATAAAGCCATGAAGATTCACCAAGAGTATTTTACAGCTTCAGAGGCTAATGACTATTTAGGTATGCATCGCACGCATATGACTAATCTAGTAACTCAGGGATTAATTAAGCCTAAATTTCATGGCAATAAATTTTATTCGGTCCGACTATTCTTACGGGAGGACGTTGATAAATTACTCGAAGCCGGTTATGGCTATAAAAGTAATCAAAAAAAATCTTAACTTATGTGTCAGAGATTCTCAGAAAATCTTAACTTATGTGTCAAAACCTCGTTAAGATTGAATGTCAAAAAAACTAATAAATAATTGATTTATTTAATCAAATAAATCTCACATTATCTGTCATTTAACGTAAAATGACACGACATCTGTCATTTTAACTTTAAATAAAAAGCCACCCCTGCGGTGGCTTTTTTATGATCTGATTGATCTGCTTAAATTCTGAAATTTATTTCAACCGATTCCCTGCTTCATCAATAATCATTTCCTCATTTTCCATACTAAAAGCTGCGCGCTGCGGAGCAGAAAGAATATCTAAAACAACTTCTGATGGTCGACACAATCTCACACCAAGTTCAGTCTGCTGATCTCAACAATCGATATTCTGAACGGGTGGAAAGTGCCGAGGAATTATCGAAACGGGTGAATCAACAAAAGATCTAGTTTTATCTCAAATCATCTGATCAACTTTTCAAAACTTAAATATTAAAAAATCCCACTCAGGAAGCGGGATTTTGTTTTTTGAAAATTTAACAGCCCTAAATCATTTCAATTAAAATTCTTTTGTCACACTCAGACCAGCGCTCCAGTTCCGCCCTTCTGCCGGCTCATAATAACGTCCTTCTGGTCTACTACTTTCATTAACAATCACCGAACCAGAATAATCTTTATCAAACAGGTTATCGACACGCGCAAAAGTATTCACCGCCCAATCTTGCATTTTCCAGTGATAACCTACATTGGCACCAGCGACTGTGTAGCTTGGCGCATATTCAGTATTGGTATCATTGACATAAATACGATCTGAGTAACGCACGTCTAAACCCGCACTCAAACCATTTTCAGGTTTCCAGCCTAAACTTAAAAATGCCTGATTTTTGGCAATCCCCGGAATATAGTTTCCTGATTCAACTCTCGACACTGCAATACTGCCATTCTGATTTAAAATTTCAGGAATATCTGCATCAAAAGTTGCATCTATATAGCTATAGCTGGCTTGAGCAGTGAGATCACGCCAAAGGTTTTTGTTCCAGGAGAGTTCAACACCTTCTCTTAAAGTTTTATCGGCATTACGGAAAGTAGAGCGACCATTATCATTTTCTGCAGAGACAATATCATTCTCAGTTTGGGTTTGGAAAATAGCAACAGTAAAATCACCTAATGTACTTACAGACTTTAATCCCATCTCATAGGTTTCACTTTCTGCTGCTTTTAAACTGAAGCTACGGTTTTCTGCAGTATTTGCAGGATAAGACATTTCGGTAAAGGTCGGTGTTTCAAAGCCTTGTGCATAACTGGCATAAGTCATCAGCTCAGGTAAAATCTGCCAGCTTAAGGCCATGGATGGCAATAATTTCTGATAATCGGTTTTACCTGAATTATCGCCATTCGCAAGAAACTTGTCTTTAGATTTGAAATGTACATTGCTATAGCGCAGGCCGACATCCAATGTCCAATCGGGAGCAAAGTGATAAGAAGCTTGCAAATACGGATCTAAATTCCATAGGGTATTGTCTTCATCTCGACGCAGTTCACCTTTAACCCCCAAGCGATCACCTAAAAAATTTTGATAGCCTTTACGATCTTCAGACATGGCATCAATGGCGACACCAGCAATCAGTTTAGTATTGGGCAGAATATCCTTACCTGTCCAGCGTAAATCTGTCCCATAAAAATTACGGTTAAAGTCAATTACACCACCCGGGTGGTTTGCTGCCTGCTGAATAGTCCTAGGAATACAAATATTCGTATCTTTCACATATGCACACTTCGGAATAGACTGATATTGTGTAACTTCACGCTGTCCCCAATAGGCCATACCATACAGTTCATGCTGGTCATTGATCGGTTTATTCCAGGTTAGACCCGTTTGAACCTGTTCAATTTCTTTGCGCGCATTGAAATCTAATACATTTTTTACTACCTGTTTAGGATTGGCCTTCCTCTGCTCTCGGGTTAAACCGCCCGGATCATCCGCTGCAATTTTGACATAGTTATTCATCCAGTTGATTTTAGAGCCATCTTCCAGATCCCAGGTCAGCTTGGCATTGCTCAGCACTTTATGCGCGCCGCTATGCTCCCGAAAACCGTCAGTATCAAAATAAGAGGAGCTAATGATATAAGCTGGTTCATCGGCATTTTCTGCACCGCCTTGCAAAACCAGCTTGGTCTGCCCTTTGTTCTGGCTCCCTGCAGAATGCCCCAGTTCAATCGAGTCAGCACCTTGCCCCTCTCGCGTGGTGGTTAAAATCGTCCCACCGGAAGAGTTGCCATACAGTGATGAAAATGCACCACCCAATACTTCAATATGATCCAGACTATTCAAATCAATATTCGAGGTTTGCCCCTGCCCATCCGGCATTGTTGCAGGGATTCCATCTACATATAAACGCACACCACGCACACCAAAACTGGAGCGAGCGCCAAAGCCTCGCATCGAAATTTGTAGGTCCTGGGCATAGTTTTCACGGTTATTTAACTGTAATCCCGGAACGCCTTTTAATGTTTCTGAAAGGTTCACATTCATACTGTTATCTTGTTCTTGATTTAGATAATACACTGACGCCGGTGTGGTCAATCGCTCCCGATCGGTACGGGTCGCTTGAATGACAATCGTGTCTAACCTTTGGACTTCTTGTGTGTCATTTTCTGCATAAATATTCTGACCTACGCAAGCAATCAGGCAGGACAAGGTCGATCTCACAAATGGAAGTTTCGGGCTTTGATACATAAATGACAGGCCTTATTTGAAAGTGGTTTAATGCGGCAAATACCTTATCGAGATGGCGTACATCTCATGATTCAATTCATTTTGTTTTAAGCATCGATATCCAATAAATGCGTTGATTCGATGACATATAGTTCGCTCAATGGATAGAAAAACTTTGAGCTTAAAATTCTGTGTTCGGTAAATTCAGACTTGATTAGTCCTTTATCTGAATAGCACTGAAAATCAGCCATATACAAAGAATATTATTTTAATGTGATCTGAATAAAATTGAGCTTTCAGAAACAAATCAACATCATTTCTCTGTGTCCTTAAAACTCGATGTAGGCATTCAACAATAGCGTATAAAAAAGCCTGACGAATCAGGCTTCTTCATACTTAATTAAAGGTTCAACTATTTATTGTCTGGCAAGGCATAAGCCACCAGAGAGTCGCCCATTTTGGTGCCAAAGGAACCATGACCACCGGCCATAATGACCACATATTGCTTACCATTGGCTTCATAGGTCATTGGCGTAGCCTGACCACCTGCAGGTAGACGACCTTTCCATAGTTCATCACCGTTGTTCACGTTAATGGCACGGATGTAGTTATCTTGAGTTCCACCCACAAACATCACGTTGCCCGCAGTTGAAATAGGTCCACCCAGCATCGGCACACCCATTTTGAATGGCGGCAATGGAATGCCTGGCATACTGTCACGAATGGTACCGATACGGCGTTTCCAGGCCACTTCATGAGTATTTAAGTCCACACCTGCAACAAAGCCCCATGATGGCTGTTTACACGGCAGCCCAAACGGAGACAGGAACGCACTGATTTCAACGCCATAAGGCACGCCATACATCGGTTGAACGCCGGCTTCTGTGCCTGCACCTTTAGCCGTCTTAGGACGGTTCGGATCTTGAGGAATCAGTTTTGATACAAATGGCAGGCCAATCGGGTTGGTCAGTGCAATTTGACGGTCCGGATTCACCGACATACCACCCCATTCAAACACACCCAGGTTACCCGGGAAGACCAGCGTCCCATTTTCAGAAGGTGGGGTATAAATGCCATCGTAATTCAATTTGTGGAACGCAACACGGCAGACCAACTGGTCGAACATGGTCGCACCCCACATCTGTTTATCGGTCAGTTTATCTTGTGGCGCTAGGTTAAAATCAGAGAACGGTTGAGTCTTAGAATAGAACTCGCCTTTAGTTTGAGGACCGCGTTTCACAGATTGTGGTACCGGTTTCTCGGTAATCGGTACAATGGCTTTACCATTACGACGATCCAGCACAAAAGCATTCCCGGTTTTGGTCAAGACATAAATGGCTGGAACCATATTGCCGTTTTTGTCTTTAATCTCGGTCAATGTCGGCTGTGAAGGTACGTCCATATCCCACAAATCATGATGGGTAGTCTGGAAGTTCCATACCAGCTTACCGGTCGTCGCATTCAGGGCCAGCATCGAGTTGGCATAACGCTCGTCCAGTTCAGTCCGGTGACCACCGTAAATATCCGGTGTACCGACACCCGTTGGTACGTAGACGATATCCAGCTCTGCATCATAGGCCAAAGGTGCCCATGCATTAGGTGAATTATGTACAAATTTTTGACCCGGTGCAGGAATCAAATTCGGATCTTCAGCGCCTGTGTCAAATACCCAAAGCAGTTCACCGGTATTGACATCATAACCACGGATCACACCTGACGGCTCTTCAGTTGAATAGTTATCTGTAGTTGAACCCGCAATAATGATCGTAGTGCCGGTTACTACAGGCGGTGAGGTTGGAATATAACCGCCTGGATATGGGAATGGCATATCTTTTTGCAGATCGACTTCGCCATTTTTACCAAAATCAGAACAGACTTTACCGGTGGTCGCATTGACCGCCACTAAACGCCCATCATTGACCGGTAAAATGACTTTTTGTGGACATTCAGCAGAGCTGCTTTTTTTCGCAGCGAGACTGCTTTCAAAACCAGCCGTATTGTTGACATCATAATAAGACACGCCACGACAGGTTAAATGCTGATAGGTATGATCAGCTTTCAGCTTTGGATCATAGGTCCATTTCGCCTTACCTGTTGCCGGATCAAGCGCAGTCAATTTCTGGTGAGTGGTACAGATGTACATGTTGTCACCCACCTTGATTGGGGTAACCTGATTGGTGGTTTCACCCGAGTCATTTTCAGTCTTGAATTCGCCCGTGTGATATTCCCAAGCCACCTGCAAATCTTTGACATTTTCAGTATTAATCTGCTTTAACGGTGAATACCGTAAACCGGACTGGGTACGACCATAAGCAGGCCAGTCTTCATCTGCCACACCGGGAATTGGCTGGTGAGTTGCAGGCTGCTGGGATTTTAATTCACCGCGAATTTCTTGCGGGTCATTAAATACAGCATAAATCATGACGGCAATAGTAATGGCCAATGAAGCACCCAAGGCAATTTTCGCACCTTTGCTTTGATCAAAGCCACGTGTTACTGCCGGAATCAGCAGGGCCAGACCAAACAGCCCTAAAATATCTAAACGCGGCGCAAGTGCAAAGAAATCTGAACCGACTTCCCACAGCCCCCACACCACTGTCGCCAAAACGAATATGGCATAAACAAGGAGTGCAGCACTTTTTCGTTTATACAAGAGAACTGCGGTCGCAATAAAGAGAATACCTGCAATGATGTAGTACCAAGACCCACCCAGCACTGCAAGATAAATCCCTCCAATCAGCAGTCCTATACCGAAAACAGCGGCAATGACCGCTAAAATCGTTTTCAGTACTGAACCTGATGATGAAGTATTCATATTGAACACCTATAAAAGTTTTTTTGAAAGTCCATGCACATGACAGGCATGAGCACCCTTATTGTTAAATTCTGAGTTATAAATACATCAATGTCTTAAGCAAGCATTGCCCATTACTGCAACAAAGCACCTAGAGATTCAATAGTGTATTTGCAACTAAAAACTATATTTTAAAATGACGTATTAAACTTGATTCCGCCCACCCAGACATTTTCACCATCTTTATATGCACCGACGTGACGCACATATTGCACATTCGGGCGAATGGTGAGCCAGTTGGTGGCATGCAAGCCATAATAAATTTCTGCATCGATTTCTTGATGACGGTCAGCACTGACATCGTCATTCATGTTGATGCGTGCAATACCAAATGCGATTTCATCTTGAGGGCGTGAATCCATTGCACCCTTATAAACCAGCCCGATATTTTGCATATCACTGACATTATTGGTTTTGGAGTCATGCACTGTCGCATTCACAAAGCCGGTCAAACCACGCGAAGCATCTCCGTCATGTGCAGTTAATTGTTGCTTGGCAACAATCCAGCCCCCATGGTGATGATCGGTTTGATCTGGATTGGAAATGACTTCAGCTTCCGCCGTGCTGTAGTAATAACCGGCGCGGTATTCACCTGGCAATTTTTGTGTGCCCAGTTTAGGCGTCCAGACCACTTCTGCAGGAAGCATTGCCCCTTTGGAGCCGTCCGTACTCAGATTAAACCCTTTACCACGTTCCAGATTCTCAGGGTTGTATTCATAAACACCGACCTGGGCATAAAATTCAGGGTTAATGTTGTATTTGACTCGTGCAGCCCATTGGCTTACCGGCCAGTTGTACCACTGATCGCCAACCCAATTCCCGACTTGTGAACCGCATAGGGCCAGATTCTGGAAATCGCAGTCAAAACTGTTGAAGTCTTCGCCTTCACCAAAGCGTCCGACTTTCACATCCAGTTTTTGTTCCAGGAATTTTTTCTTGATCCATAAATCAGTCAGACGCCAGGTTTGACCACGGCCCCAGACCTCTTGCACTGAACTCAGATGGTCGTTTAAAGCAGCAGTGCTTTGAGACAGTGACTGACCATTACGCTGGGTGACAGTAATTTGCGCTTCGGTATCTTGCCAGCCTGCAATCTTTGCCAGATCCAGATGTGCCCCAAAAACAAACTGGTCCGCATATTCAGTTCTATGGTTTGAAGATCTTTGCGCATCAATCAAGCTTGCCATTTCACCCGTATAACCAAAACTGAAATCATAGCCCTGATTTTGGAGTGCTGTACGTTGCCCGTTCCAGTCACCGAGCATCCACGGGCTTTCCGAACTGAAAGCAGCTTCAGCATGCACAGTGGTCGTGGTTAAGATGAAAGAGGCACAGCAAAGGTAAACGGCCTTCGATAATGGGGAGAGATACATTGAATGTGATACCTTCATCACAATATGAAGCTTTTTATTATACGCCTGTTGATTTTAAAAAATCGTTACTAATAGATAAAAAGTATGAATAAAATGTTATATTTATTAGTATTATTATATGCTTTTTGTAAATTTAAAATTTATAAGTATCTGTTTATCATCATATTAAATTTAACAACATCAAACCATAGTTCCAAAGAAAAATTTGATATTCATCAGATAGATTTAGCTTTAATTTCTTATAAAAGATTCAGAGATAAATCAGCTCCATTACTATTTAATTTTCTTCATTTCAAATCATGCAACGCTACATTTTTTGTTGATTGAATACTGAATCACTATTGCGATAAGGCTTTTAAAAACATGAAAAAATTATTGTCATTTCACCATAAACTTTTAAAAATTAGATTATGCTAAAGTTATTCTGATAAGAAATTGCGTCGCTTTAAAACAATAATCTAGCTTAATAGACGAGAACAAGCATGAAAGGTTCAATCCTTGATTTTTCTATTCAACACAATACCGGTTTTATCTCGGGGGATGATAATCAGCGCTATAGCTTTAATGGCGCGGACTGGCGTAGTGAGCGTCCACCTTCACGCGGTGATCGGGTCGATTTTATCGTCAATACTACAGGTGAAGCCTCTGAGGTTTATTTAACCTCAGGCAGTTCTATTTATCTGGGAGAAAAAATTTCCAGTCAGCTTGGCAAATATTCAAATCTGGATCAAGCCGAGGAAAATTACAGCAGCATTGACTGGTTTGTAAAATGTCTGACCAACTATGCAAACTTTTCCGGCCGTGCACGCCGTAAAGAATTTTGGTTCTTTATGCTGTTTTGTGTAATTTTAGGCATTGTTGCTGAGGTAATTGATACAGTTTTAGGCACTAAACCGCTGGTGAATAGCCTGCTTAATCTGGCACTTCTAGTCCCAAGTCTGGCCGTTGGCGCGCGTCGGTTGCATGATGTAGGACGTTCTGGTTGGTGGCAATTACTGACGCTTACCGTGATTGGCATACTGGTACTGATCTGGTGGTGGGCAACTGAAACCAAGCAACAAAACAATGAGTATGGTGCTCCTGCCAAATAACCGAACCTTACAAATCCCGTCTTGATGCGGGATTTGTTTATCGATTATTTAATGACTAAATATCAGCAAAATCAGACTTTCTCCATGCTGCAAGATCAATTAGTGAAATTTCCAGATGCTGTATGGGTGCAAATCTATAAAGATAAAATGCAGCTGATGAATATAGATGGCACGATTACGCATACTCTGCTACCCGATGTGCCTTATGCCCATCCGCGGAGTATTATTGCCGACTTTGATGCAGCCGCGGTGACGCTGAAACGGCTGTTACCATCGTCAATGATGAAGAAACTATTTAGCTCTATAGCACTGCTGCAAATTATGGATCTGCCTGAAGACGGTTTAACCGAAGTTGAAAAGCGCGCGTTACTCGAACTCGGTTATGAAAGTAGCGTGCAAAATGTCATCCTGTTTGACCATGCAGGAAATGCACTGACCAAAGCCAGAGTTCCACCCCAACATCGAATGACGATCATCAATATTTTACTGGTGATTATCATTATGGTGGTGTTGGCATCGACCTGGTTTTTGACGCTTTAAATGTTCTTGTAAGAGCAAAAATCCCGCACGCTGCGGGATTTTTATTGAGATAACAATCTAATAAGAGAGTTAATCTGTATAGATGTAGCAGCTTATAGACAAAATATCTCTAAAAATCAGCTCAAATAAAATAAGCAAAAATTAGGGTTTATTTAAAATAATCTAGCAACTGATTAAAGCGGTCTATTTGATATTTAGGCTGTGCCAGTGCTAACTCTTCCTGACTACCATAACCATAATTTACCGCAATAGTATCAATACCATTTTGACGGGCACCAAAAATGTCATGCTCACGGTCACCCACCATCAGGCATTGATCGGCCTGTAATTTTTGCTGCTCTAAAATATACTGAATCAGCTCAGCTTTATTGGTTCGCTCGCCATTCAGCTCACTACCATAAATGTCGGTAAAATACTGGGCCAGATCAAAATGTTCCAGAATCTGTTTGGCATACACTGTCGGTTTTGCTGTAGCGACAAACAAGCGATAACCACGGCGTTTCAGTTCTGCCAGCGTTTCTGCTACACCCTCAAAAACATGATTTTCATAGAGACCCTTGACTGCAAAGCGCTCCCGATAACCCATCAAGGCCTGTTCAGCCAGAACATGATCGGCCTCAACATTTAAAATTTTGGCAAGCGAGGCTTTTAAGGGCGGACCAATAATCCAGTCGATATTGATCTCGTCACTAATCGGATGACCGATCTTTTCCAGACCATAGCGTGCAGACGTCGTAATCCCCACTTTCGGATCGGTTAATGTCCCATCCAGATCAATTAAAATATTCTTAATCACCGCCTATCCCCTCTCATCAGCACCGATATAAATTAATATCGAGAGTTCATTCAAATTTGCCTATACTAATGCAATTTTAGTGAATGAAGGACATCATTTTGCGCCCTACCGTACTTTGCTTTTCCGGTTTAGACCCTTCAGGTGGAGCCGGCCTTCAAGCAGATATTGAAGCTATTGGTCAAAGTGGTGCACATGCGGCAATTGCCTGCACAGCCCTCACTATTCAAAATTCACAGCAGGTTTTTGGTTTCGAAGCCACTTCCAGAGAATTGCTATTGGCACAGGCCAATGCGGTGGTCAATGACCTGCCCATTCGTTGCGTAAAATCTGGCATGTTAGGCACCACAGACAATATCGTGGCTCTGGCCGAGTTTCTGACTGTACATCCAGATTATCTGTATGTGCTGGATCCGGTTTTGGTCGCCAATAGTGGCGGCTCGCTGGGTAATCAGGAAACGCTGGTCAAAGCATTTACCCAGCTGATTCCATTAGCCACTATCTTAACGCCGAACACGGTTGAACTACGCGCCCTGACGGGTGAGCAAGACCTCAAACTGGCCACTCAAAAATTATTTGAAATGGGTGCACAGGCAGTTTTGGTCAAAGGTGGCCATGAAGATACGCCAGATTACATTCAGAACAGCCTATATATCGCAGGTGAGCTGGTCAACGAAACTCGCTGTCCACGTCTACCAGGTGAATATCATGGTTCAGGCTGTTCATTGGCCAGTTTCATAGCCGGACGTCTGGCCATGGGCGACCAGTTAAAAACTGCAGTACAGTATGCTGAAACCTGGCTATTTGGAGTATTAAAAAATGCTGAAATTCCTGTTCCAAATGGCCAGAGAATTCCAAAGCGTTTTTAAAATCACATGTTTTAAAATTAAAAAGCCTGAATGCGTCAGGCTTTTTTTATCGCTGCTATTTTATAAACAATACTATTTGGCCTGATAAATGACTTTGCTTACGTAGGTCGGTAAATTCCAAGCACCACCGGCGAAGCCTTTACATTGCACGGTCAGACTACTGAAGCTTTTGACAAATTTCTTGCCATTCCAGGCCCATTCGTCCTGACTCAGACAATCACCCAAACCACGTACTTTATGCCCAGAAAATATCTGGCCTTGGCTAAATGTTTCTCCCGAGGTGGTTACTAGCTGTTTCAGTTGCTTATTTTGATCCATCAGCCAGAAGCCACTACCCATATTATAAGCCCCGCGCCAGCACGGCACCTGAACCAGCTGATTCTGGGCATTAATGGGATAAATGGTCATGACATCATCATTGAGAAAACGCTGGCTAAACAGCAAATCACATTGATCCTCGTTGGTGGTGGCTTTCAGTTTTCGAATCATCTGCTGACTGGCTGCCGTATTCAATTTCGCTTGAGTGACTTTGCCTGACTGATATTTTGGTATCTGAATTTTCGGTATCGCTGCAGCTTTGAGCACCGCCTGATTGGATTTTTTCCCCGGCCTGATCAAGGCTGAGGGCGTAGAAAGTCGACGCTGAAATTCATCCATATTCAGTAAAACGGCACTGGCACCGGCGGTCGATAAGTTCCAGCGTGATTGCGCATTTTTAAATATCACTGGACTCGTTCCCTGCACTGCTTTCAGCAAGGCACGCGTTTGACTGCTATTGAGTTGCCCTATTCCTTCCCGATTGAGACCAATCACGCCATAAGGTGTGCTGGCAATTTGTAGCTGAAGCTGTCGTGTGGGTGTGGCAGCAGCTAAGGGTAAAATCTGGACTTGGGCTTTGATAACACTGTTTACACCCGCAGCACGCTCCAATAAAACTGAAACTGGCTGATCAATATCTTGATCCGATTGATAACCGGCAGCGCGGCAGGTGCCGGTATTATCACAGGCAATTTCCCAGTCTTTATGTGAAAAATGCAGTCCCTGCATGGCCGCTAGACTTAATGAGCTGATACTGGCTAGACCAAATGTGATACTCATGATTTTGATGCTGTAGATCCATTTTTGTTTCATCATTTAGTCCTTATTTAAAATGCTTGCCGAGGTGGCTGGCTGCATCTGCTCAATCTGCTTCTGTTTATCTTTTTTCTTACGCTCGTTGCTCAAAGTCGCCATTAAATCCTGTGCCAAAGCCTTAAGCAGAATCATATCTTCGGCCTGCATCTGTCTCGGTTGTTTATCCAGCAGACACAGACTCCCAAGCGCAATTCCATTTTTATCTTTTAAGGGCACACCGGCATAGAAACGGATATGATACTGTCTTAATTCTGACAGATGTGGAAAGCGCGGGTCACGCTGCAAGTCTTCTATCACCAAAGGTTCATTCTGATAGAGCAGATGGGTGCAGACTGAATCCTTGCACATTTGCTGGGTTGCCTCCTGGGTAAAAGGACTGACTGGAATATACATTTCATGCTGATTCAGCCAGGAAATTTGCGCGTAGTCGACATCAAAAGCCTGACGGGCTTCTTCAATATATTGTTTATAAAGGATCTGATGAAAGTGATCTAATAATCCCAACTCATTTAAAGCCTGCTGCCGTTCTTTTTCATTCTTGATCTCCAGATTCTCAAACCAGCTTTCCCCTTCATTCAAGGTATAAGTTTCGATAGTCAGAATCAGATCATCGACATTATTGACCAGTGCCTGCAGCTCAAAACGTTGTTGCAGTTCATCCAGAAGCTCCAGCTGCATCACACTCCAAGTCGCAAAAATGATTTTCAGCTCAGGATATTGCTGCGCCAGTCTATATTTCAGCAACCGGATCTGTGCCGCAGGCGCATGATGAAAAATAGACACACATAAAATCTTGATCGAAGCTGGCAGTACAATACCCTTTCCTGATTCACTCGATTGAATCAGCACATCCAGATCATTTCGGGCAGCAATATTTTTGAGATTTAGGGCATGCGCCAACATGGCAGAAATCTGGGTGTCAATTTCCCAACGCGCACCAACACAATAAACTTCGGGCTGCTCGGCACTCATCTTACTCGGATAGGCTTTTTGGAAAGCATGATTAAAGAACTGCAAGCCCTGATAAAGACGCAACCGGTGCTCGGCAGTAACATCGGTATCATGTCCTTGCGAATAAATCCGAATAGCTGGAATGGCCACTTCGCCATAGAACATTTGTACACGGCGGGCCACCTCCTCCGCACAGGGCTTTTTTGGCAATTGCGCACAGATGTAATCATTGGCTACCTGCATTGCATCATTGACTTCATCAGCCACCAGTCGTTGATAAAAGCGTTCGGAGGGTGACAATACTGGCGTACTGCCAAGCAAAGTTTTAACAAAACCCCAGTGCCGGCACGTAGTTGGACAAAACCAGCAGGCAGGCAGTCAAAGGCGTCGACAAGATCAGCCCTACCGGTCCCCAGAGGGTGGTCCAGAACGTAGCAGCCAGAATAATCGCCAAGGTAGACAGACCGGTACTTTCCCCATAAAGCCAAGGTTCAATCACGTTATTGCTGATGAGTTCCAGCACCAGAATCAAGCCCACAGTCCAGAGCACCATGTCCCAGCCCGGATCAACGGCAAAAGCCAGTGTAATCGGGAAAATAGCTGAAACGATCGGACCAACATAGGGTACAAAACGCATAACCACCGCGACCAGCCCCCACATGATCGCTGCCGGTACGCCAATCAATAACAGTCCAATCGCCATGGGAATGCCATAAGTGACATTGACCAGCAGCTGCATGCGCAAATAGGTTCCGATACTTTTGCCGGCATCATCCAGCGCATCGGTGCCGATATTCAGATTACCGCCCAAGAGTTTCAGAAAGCGGTCGTGCAGGTCTTTGCCATTGAATAAAATCAATACCATAAACAGGAACACAATCCCGATAATCGCCAGCGGATTCAGGATTTTACTCAACCAGTCCAGCGCAGCCTCTTCACTCGTTGGTTCCAAACCGACCACTTTGACATTCTGCACATTCGGGTCTTCTGTTTCCTGTTCGGATGTGTCTATCGAATCTTCGACTGTGTCAAAGGTCTGGATCGCACCGTCCCACATACTCGGTCCCTGACGATAGTTTTCGAGCATTTTCAGTTTTTGCTGGATAGTGTCCTGATATTGCGGCAGTTCCTGACTCAGCTTGCCAAGTTGCACCCCCAGATAAGTTGCAGTACCGCCCAGAAATGACAAGGTCAAGCACATGACCAGGCCAATCGCCGCCCATTGGGGACACCCCCATCGCTTTAAACGGGAAACCAGAGGAGAAAGTAAAAATGCCAGCAGAATGGCCAAAGCCAGCGGAATAAAAATATCACGACCAAAATACAACGCCGTCATGACGACAGCAGCAATTACAAAGCCTGCCATCATTCTGAGTGCATGGTGGGTGCGCTGTCGCTCGGACTGATCCGGCATCAATACTTCAGTCTGTTGTTGCAGGTTGGCCTGTCGTGGTTTTACTTGACTGTTCTTGTTGTTATCCACCTGGAAAGTCCTAAAATATTATTCCTTCAACATAATTTAGGACTTTCTATATTTTTGTTACAAAGGTATTCCTGTAATCATTTGCAAAGATATTTCACTTAAATCTTTTCAGATGAGTGGATTAACTCACGCTTTTGATCCGGCGCATTTTCCGGGTTTCGAGTTGCACAGGGACTGAGGTATGTTGATGCAGCAATTGCCATTTGCCCTGCTGCTTGCTGAGACACATGCTGACCCGACACCAGCCCAACTGAAAAATCGGTTCAATCACCGCATAATTTACCCCTACATAACCATCGACCACAGCCAGATCATGCGTGACATGAATATTCATATTCTGCCGCTCTACACGTATTCCTTCGGGCATAAAGTGCCGATATTGTTGCCAGAGAGCCTGATAGGCTTCGACACCTTTAACTTCCATACTGACATCGACCAGACGGATCTCCGGTCGGCACAATTGAACAATATCCTGAATTTCAAGTCTGGCTATGGCATTATCCCATTCCTGAAGAAATACCATGACCTCCCGAGCCAATTGTTCATCCCCAAAAATCTGCATTAAATTTTCCTCAATCGGACAAGTCAGACCTGAAATCTGGGATTCAATCAACTCACCCGATTTCTGATCTTTTGTTCTTATTATTTTGCCTATGCTAAAGCGTTATTCTCGCTTTGCTCTTCCCACTGCCGGATTGGATACAGCTCACCTGAAGATTATTTTTTAAATTATTTTTATTTCAATCAGGATGAATATGCTGTTTCTAAATTGGATGATTCAAAAATCAGCAGCGATTAAAAGTTACTTTAGAACTTTTATTGCATGCCTGTAAATGACATAAAGCGTCATTTAAAAATAGAAATAATTTTAGATCTGAATAAGATAGCGGGCTGTTACAGACCAAGTCGATCTGTTTATAAATTTCGTATGGCATTAATAAAGTTTTAAGGCATTTGATCCATGTGATATCAGCAGATAAAAGCCATCATTCAGATAATGGCTTTACTATAGGTCTGCTTTGGCATTTCAATGATTTCGACACAAAGCTGTATTTTTAAGTCTGGCTGGGCCGCAATATATTACTGCATGACGTCGAGCACCAATTCGGAAATTGCCTGACGAACTTCGACACTGCGCCCGCTCAACAGTGAAACTTTGGCATGCACATAGGCCTGATCTGTAACAACATTCAGTCCAATCACATAATCCTGCTGCATAATCGCACGACTTTTTAAATCATTGGGATCGGTGACATGGCCGGCGTTAAAAAGTGCCTGATGGATAGCAACCAATAAGGGTTTGATCTCGATATGTTGCAGATTGTCAGAATATTCCAGATGCAAGTGCGGCATTAAAGTGGTCTCAAATCGAAATGCGAGGATCAGGGCGGCAGGAAAATGATTAGCCCAGAATTTCAGCAATAATGAGAATAATACGAATCATCAACCGTATTATTCTCTCGTCAGAATTTTAGTCTAGGGCTAAATTTAAGCTTTCTTGACATATTCGGATTTAAGTTTCATCGGGCCGATTCCCTCGATTTTACAATCGATATCATGCCCATCGGCAGCATCAGGCAACAAACGGATACTTTTGACTTTAGTGCCCACTTTCACCACTGAAGATGAACCTTTGATTTTCAGGTCTTTAATCACCGTTACACTATCACCATCTGCCAGCACATTGCCATTGGCATCCTTAATGATCACTTGTTCTTCAGTGACTTCACCTTCTTTCCACTCGTGTGCGCATTCAGGACAGATCAGTAGATCACCATCTGCATAGGTATATTCAGATTGACATTTTGGACAGTTTGGCAGACCCATAAGAACCTCGAAAAAAGAGAAAAATTAAATAAATGAAACAAATAAGCTCACAGTATAGCATTTTTGTCAGGCGCGCTGATGGAGAGGACATTGGGATGAAACCAACACAGGAGATCCAAGGAATTAATTGTCTGAAATCTGCGGATTAACCAGCAAAGACAGGAGTTGCAGTGATTCCTGCCAACTCAAATGACATACCGCTGGCGGCACCACATCCGGATAACCCACCTGAATAATGTGTAAACCGGTACCGATTGACACTTTTTCAAAGATGATCGTGACCTCTATTTCACCCTGCAATTCGGGGGTAGAAAACTGATCGGTATAGCGCAGCAGCTGATTGGGAATGACCTCATGATAAATGCCATGAAAATGATGTTGGGTTCCGGTAGAAAAATTGGTAAAGGTCGTTTTATAGCTGCCGCCGGGTTTGACTTCCGCATGTTCTACTTTGGCAATAAAGCCATGTGGTGCCAGCCATTTGGCCAGTGCATCCGGATGTACAAAGGCACGATACACCCGCTCCGGTGGTGCACTAAACACACGATGCATTTTTAAGGTGTAACTCATTTTTTCTTGTCCTTTGTTCTTATTATTAGATCTCTTGCGAAAGTAAAAAATTGTTTATACTAGCCCCATGAAATATGAAAATTTAACTCGATTTAATGATGGGGAATTTAAACGACTCGTTGGAGTTCCTCGTCCATTATTCTTAAAAATGGTATCGGTGTTACAACACGCTGAACTTGCCAAGAAAAAATCTGGAAGGCCGCATTCTTTGTGTTTAGAGGATCAATTATTGTTAACTCTAAACTACTTACGCTGTTATAGGACTCAAATTGAATTATCCGCTGACTATAATCTTGCTGAAAGTAATGTGAATCGTACTATTCATAAAGTTGAAAATGCTCTGATTCAATCACGGATTTTTGCATTACCCAAACGGAATCAAAAGTTTAGTGAAGGTGATTATGTGATCGTTGATGTCACTGAGTCACAGATTGAGCGTCCCAAAAAAACAAAGAAAATTCTATAGCGGTAAAAAGAAGAAACATACGCTAAAAACACAGGTCATTTTTAACCCAAGACTAAAGCAAATTGTAAGTATACAGGTCGAAAGTGGCAGAAAACATGATCTGACGATTGCGCGTAAGTATTTTAAGGAGATGATCATTTATCCTTGTATTATGGCAGATTTAGCCTATAAAGGATTTCATCAGATTAAGAGTAAGTTACTCATTCCAATCAAGAAACCTAAGAATTTATCATTACCCAAAATAGCAAAACAGATCAACCAAGAAATCAGTCGGCGTAGGATCACAATTGAACATATCAACGGCAAACTTAAATATTTTCGGATATTAACAGAACGGTATAGAAATAGACGGAAACGATTTGGTCTAAGAATGAATTTAATTGTTGGAATGGTGAATTGGATGCTCTTGAATTAACTTTCGCAAGAGATCTATTTTTTATTGCGGGATATTCCCTGCATTTGTTGTGACTAAATCCTCAGCATCATCAGCCTGAGTTAAGTACTCATTTGAGTTATTTTATCCAGTTTTGAGCTGGCTATATATAATGAGTATGTATCTATACTCAAGCTCAAACCTTCGTATAGCAATTAAAGAGTAATAAAAAAAACCCGGCAGCACCGGGTTTCTTACTTTAAATCATTTAAATACAAGCATGCTCAGCTACTACGCAGGCTGCTCTCTTCGTCATCCAGCTCATCATCATAGACATAGGCCATACAGCCCCAACCATCATATTCACCCTGAAATTGTGCAGCGATTTTGCTGAACCATTGTTCCAGATCCACGATATCTTCGTAGGCAGGCTCCATATATACATAAATCGTGATGATCCATTCCAAGGTATCGCTATCTTCGTCCTGAAACAGGCTGATTTTTTGCTCTTCTTTTAATAGATGCAAGGCACAACGATCTGCCTGCGCTTCATCCGCAAAGGCAATCGAAAATTCAATTTCGTGCGCTTCTTGCAAGTCGTCGCCATCCTGATGCATTTGCCACAGTACATTGCCATTTTCATCGTCAGGGAATTGATTGTAATCACGTGACATAGAAGTATCCTTATTATGATGCTGTTTTATTCTGCATTTAAGATTAGCTGATTTTTGTACCATTATCGAGATACAGACAAAAAATATTATCTTTTAACCATAAATAAACATATGATTTTTATAAATATAAAAATAAGTAAGGGGATCAATATATTCAAGATACCTAAAGGTCAAAAATCCTGAAAAATATCAGGATTTAAACCAACTTATGGCATTCAGAATACTCTGGTAAAAATCTTCTAGCCCTATGAGTGTCATGATCTAAGCGATGTATGGATGCAGATGATCTTGTTTCAATTGCAAAACCAGTGCAGCAAACTTGAGCTCCTCTAAACGCAGATCAAGATAGGATTCTTGAATCATCGCCTGACTCAGTGCCTGCCCGGTATAATTCAGCAAGACATAATCATCCTTTAAGGCTTGCAATATCTCGCCCAGATTTTCTGTGCTTAATTGAGAGAGATATAAATCTGCCTTACAGTTGAAAGCCAGACTAAGGATTTCAATAGTACTTCGACGGCGATTGTCGTCGACATAATTACAGCTCGCCACCTGCTGTTTTTCTATGGCCTGTTGAATTCTGTCACGGACATTGCGTAAATGCCGAACCGCATCCGTTTCGCTATAACCCTCAATCAGCTGCTCTAAAACCTGTGTTGCGGGAAGCTGCAAGCCGAAGCGCTGGGCCTGTATTTTATGCTGTAAAGCACTCAATACCTCTTGCAAGCGATGCTGTTGTTTAGCCTGTTCATAATAACCGTGCAAACTTTGTCGGGCCTCCTGCTCAACCTCGGCCACGGCCTGCGCCTGAAACTGGGCAAGATAATCTTTTACTCTTGCGATATAGGCTTTGAGATCATCGATCATGATCGAAGCATCCAGCTTGGTCGCTTCAACAAAGTTTTCGGCCTGCAAAGTCCGGTTAATAATATATTGCTCGATATCCCAGATATCCTGATATTTTTTATATTTATTCAGGGCAATGTTTAAACTGCCATTTTGTACCCGCAATTGGGTGATTTCATAATTCAATTCATCGACTTGAGTTTCATAATCTGCCAATTTGCTGCGGGAATGATCCAGGTTTTCCTGTAAAAACTGGATATTGCTGCGTAATGAAGCCTGTACCTTTAAGCTCCATAGCAATGCACATATTAAAATACTCGCGAGAACGAAGAGAGCCATACTGAGCATCGTTCTTTCCTTTAACCCCGGGCAGCGCCCTAAACCATCAAATTAAAAATTTATTATAAAGTCATGATTAATTTTGCATCACTTCGGCCAGATAATCAAAGCCGTTGATCAATACTAAGTCATTCATTCATTTTATTTTTCTACAAAATTTTTATGTGCAAGTCATGTATGACTGACTACTTTCCAGCTCAAGACAAATCCATTCTGAAACAACTTACGATATTTTTTATATCAAAGGATATAATTTGAAAGTTTAAAAATAATGAAAGGAAGGTTAAAAAATCATAAAAATAAAGGCATCAGGCCTATAGCGGGAGATAAAAGAATAAAAAATCTCTAGGCTTATCGTCAAGAGATAAACCGAACATTAAAATTTATATTCTGCAGTAACAGCCGATCAGGCAATGGATCAGTAGAAAATTTCATTTGAACATGCTTATAAAGCCACTCATTTCCACGCTGTTATCGAAATAAATTCTCACACTTTTTTATTCGGATTGCCCAGTTTAAGAGCTTGATCCTCATCATATTTATGAGCTTAAAAAGCATGTGTCCAGCTGGCTCTGATTATTAAGCAGAATCAAATTAGAACGGTATGGCTGTCTTAATTTCGACCGGGATACCACTCAAAGGCTGGATAAAGGCCAGATAACTGGCATGCAAGGCCATACGATTCAAAGGACTGCGCTGGGGTTCAGGATGATAAATTTTATCACCAGTAATGGGATGACCCAGATGCAGCATATGCACGCGTAGCTGATGGGAACGGCCGGTAATAGGTGTCAGTAACACTCGGCTAATGTCTTGCTGGGGTAGATATTCTATTGCCTGATATAAGGTTTTGGCGGCTTTGCCCAGTTCATAATGCACCATTTGACGCGGACGGTTTTCCCAGTCAGTTATCAGAGGTACTTCGACGCTGCCCTGTCCTTCAAGTTTGCCTTGTACCAGTGCAACATAATTTTTATGCACGGTGCGCGCCTGAAACATTTTACTCACCGCCACTTCTGCATCGCGGTGTTTGGCAAACATCAAGATACCCGAGGTGGCCATATCCAGACGATGGGTAATTTTAGCCTGCGGATACTGATCTAAAACCCGTAAATAAGCGCTGTCATGATGTTCAGGTAAACGCCCCGGCACCGACAATAATCCGGCCGGCTTTTCAATCACCAGCAGATCATCATCTTCATAAACAATCTGCAACGGCTCTTGCGGTGGGCAATAAATAAAGTCGAGGTTAATCGGCATGTAGGTGTAGCATCTGGGGCAATGCGCGCAAAATAACAAGCGGGATTTAGCCTGTCAATCACTGCGCACAGCCAGATAGATTAATCTGCCAGATAATAATCGACTGTCGAGACCACGCGGACTTTCTTCAAATAGGGTGTATTGCTGTCACGATCTTCAATACTAAACAGTCCCTGATTGGCGGACTTGATTTTGCCCAGACTGCTCTTTGAATCGGCAGCAAATTTTTCTGCCACACTGCGGGCATTTTCGGTGGCTTGTTCAATCATTGCCGGCTTGATGTCATTCAGCTTGGTAAACAAATATTCCGTTCTTTGTCCAGAATCATCTCCAGCAAAGGCAATGCCTTTTCTGCCCAAAACCACCAAACGGCTTTGCGCTTTGCGTACTGTATCGATGTTGTGGGTATAGACGGTAATGGTCTGGCTGGCGGTATAGCGCAGTGCGACATTGGCATCACCACCATATTGCTGCGCGTATTTATCGGTAATACTGGGTGAGGCGCTGGTGATCTCTTCCGCACTAAAGCCTTCATTTTTTAGAAAAGTCTGAATTTCCTGGGTATTGCTTTGCATGGTGTCATACAACTCGGCCAGATCCTGATTGCCGGCATTAAAGCGGATCGGCCATACCGCCACATCGGCTTTGACTTCGCGTTCCGACAAGCCTTTGACCGAAACTATACGTTCATATTGTTTAATTTTCAGCGCGCTATTACCCAGAATCCATCCGGCAATAATCATCCCTAAGCAAATCAAGGCACCTAAAATCAGGGCCGGTTTGAATTGATTCATCCTTCAACTCCTTTGAAATCTTTTTTCATTCTTATTGATCCTGCCACGCTATCAAGTAGCGATAAAATGATACTAATTTGATCTTATTTTTATCACACGAAGATTTAATCACAACACCGCACTTAGCCTTGATTCATCAGATAGATTGCAATTAACGGTGTCAGGTTAAACAGCAGAATGCCAATTTTATACACCGCCATACCCGAATAATGAATCACATCAAAACTGGTGTCTGACAGCCGAAACCATTTTCCATGCACCTGCTTCATCCAGTTTCGGGCAAAGACAAAGACCATGAACCAGATCATGAGAATGACATAATTAATGAGTGTGCAAAACAGTAAAAAACGACACCAGATATCGAGATTCATGAGGATTCCCCTAGGGGACAGCTGATGTTTTTAAAATAACAGATCATCTTGAGAAATGAAGGATTGATTTGTATCTTGCTTGGATAAATAGTTTTATTAAACTTATGATTTATATTTATTTTTTATTCTGCATGTATTGCTAGAGAATTTTTTAGGGTGTTGGGAAAACTCGCAATGGTTTACTTCAACTATCATTCTTTGTAAGACCTGATCTTATAGCCTATAAACTTTTGGTCTATAGCGTCCTAAGCCGAATCGAGACCTTTTGGGTTCGTACTGCACTCGCGTTTTGCGCCGCTCACAGCATGCTACTCTTTCCGATCCCATCACACCCTTGAGAGCTATATTAGGCAAAGATGGGCGGGATTAATTTCCTATGTTTTTTTAATTTTTAGAATTTTTGAAAATTTATTTCATTATTAATCCAATTTAAGGAAAATAAACCCTATCCTTCAATTTTTACGCTTTTTTCTTCGATAAAAATGGACTTTATTGCAATTTATCTTCAAGACATGAGGACTATTTATTGAAACAAAGCAGCCTGAATCCATTGTGCATTAAACCACCAGATACTGATCGCTGACATCCCGCAGAGCAGATTGGCCAGAACCTTATTGAGTCTCGTCAGTTCAGAACTATAAATTTTCAGGTTAAGCAGGTAAGCGATCACAGCGTAAAACGAGCCAATCGCGCCCCCGAAAAGAATCAAGATGAGCGGCCATGCGGAATAGAAATGGGCTTTTTTATCTAATTTTCCTGACTCTGGTGCGTGCTGTTGAATATCCATAGGTGATAGCCCTCTTTTTAATATATGCACTTGCACTATTTCTAGGCAGATATTTACTCTTTAGAAAATATTTGCCTTTTAGGACTTTCATTGAAGCAAGAAGCAGACCAGTTTTAACGTACAAAAAGCTGTCGAGTATGATGATTGATATAGGCATTTAGCCCATCGCCATATTGGGCAAGCTGTTTCATGTTTTCGACATGCTGATAGCCGGCACTGCTATAGCTGTAGGTATAAACTTTCGAGGTTTTCTTAAATTGAACCCGAATAAACTCGTTACCAATCTCGTAATTGGCAACACCTGAGTCATGATTAAGATCAAGATAATATTGCAATTGAGCTGCCCTAAACACGATGAATCTAGGGTTTTATATGGGGTTTTATTGGTTAATTTTCAAACAATAATATTTTAAGAAAATAAAATCTATAAAAAAAATATCCCATTATTTAATGGGATATTTTTTAAATCGGAGTGAACTATTTAACAATTAGGATCCACTACAAAACTTGTCTGGCTGAATTTTTGCCATGCACCAGTAGCAGCACCATCCACAACGAGAATAGAGATAATTCCCCAATCCAAGAAAACACCTAATAAGGTTGTTGGATCAAAAGTTTTTTGTGGAATAACGATGTTGGTTTGGCAGCCTTGCTTCTCTGCTTTAATTACATAATTTTCTTTCTTTTTGAAAGTATAAACAGTATTACGCTGACCCATATATTCTTCATTGACATATAACTTAGCCAATTCATCGTTACTACGGATATTCACAGTTTGTGTTGAACCATTAAACATCGTCGCACAGCCTGAAGTAAATAACATCACACTTCCTATTACTAAAGCTGTAAATTTTTTCATTGTTTCCCCCGGAAATATCTAACCTTAATTCTAAGTGGTTAGCTAATTTTTAAAGCAGACAACCTATACCTTTTATAACAATAGTTCAAATAATTTTTTGAATTTATTATAATTTTTTACTTTAAACCAAGATTCTCCTCCCGATATAAAACTGTTTTCTCATAATAATTTTTTATTTCTATGTATGAGATTTGGATACCACAGCAAAAAGCCCTATCGAGTAATAGGGCTTTCGTTCAAAACAGAGGGTAACTGTTTGAGTTGTTTTGCTTAGGCATTCTTATTGTTAAATTGATTGCCTTGGCATTTGGTACACGGTGGTAAACGATCAGTACCAATTTCTAAGTAGGTGCGGTGTCCGCATTGAACACAAAAATAGAAGCCTGTTCCGGGTTTTTCGCCAGCAGTAACCATCTTTGTTCTCCATGGTTTTAGAAATGGTCTATCTAGTATAACCCTCTAGTGATGAATGTCTATTGTCCATTTTTGTAAATGATGATGGCATTTGGGCAAAGTAGTATTTCTAATTATTATTCAATAACTCATTAATTAAGTGATAATTTATTATTTTTTTCAAGTTAACTAGTTTAATAACATTGAGATAAGTGATGCATAAGGTCAAGTATAGCGCAGTGCGTTAATACAAAATTATCGCCATAGCCATATGAAATTTTATATTCCCTTAAAGTTATAGACGTCTTTAATCATTGAGGAAGCTCAATTGCTTAAGTTTAAAAAGAAAAGTACCTGTTTGTATTTTCTTGATAAAGACATTAATGCTCTAAATAAAAACCCCACTTCACAGTAGGGTCTTTTTTAAACAATATCAACAACTTTAATCCACTCCAACCCTCCTTAAAAAAGTAGGGAGTTCCCCTCTTTTTCAAAGAGGGGCTAGGAGTGATTAAAAAAAAGATTAAGCCACATTTCCTTCCAAGAAATCCTGTGCAAAGCGCTGTAATACCCCACCCGCTTCATACACATGTACTTCTTCTTCAGTATCCAGACGACAAGTGACTGGAACTTCAATAATCTGGTTCTTACCATCATCGGTTGAACGCTCAATCACTAAAGTTAAAGTCGAACGTGGCGCAATATTACCAATCACGCTATACAGCTCTGTACCATCAAGACCTAAAGTCTTACGATCTGTACCCAGTTTAAACTCAAGCGGCAACACGCCCATACCGACCAGATTGGTACGATGAATACGCTCAAAACCTTCAGCGACAATTGCTTCTACACCTGCAAGACGTACACCTTTCGCTGCCCAGTCACGACTCGAACCCTGACCATAATCCTTACCGGCAATAATGATCAACGGCTGTTTACGGTTCATGTAGATCTCAATCGCTTCCCACATACGCATCACTTCACCTTCAGGCTCCACACGTGCTTTAGAACCTTGTTTAATGGTACCGTCAGAACGCACCACCATTTCATTGAACAGTTTAGGGTTGGCAAAAGTCGCACGTTGCGTGGTGAGGTGATCACCGCGATGCGTTGCATAGGAGTTAAAGTCTTCCTCAGGCACACCCATTTTTTTCAGGTATTCACCTGAAGCACTGTCGAGCACAATGGCATTCGATGGTGATAAATGATCAGTGGTGATGTTATCGCCCAAGATCGCCAGCGGACGCATATTTGACAAGGTACGCGGTGCAGCCAAAGCCCCTTCCCAATACGGCGGACGACGGATATAGGTACTTTGCGGACGCCAGTCATACAACGGACTTGTTGCTTTTTCATTCACACCCAAGTCGAACATCGGAATATAGATTTTTTTGAATTGTTCTGGTTTTACAGCAACTTTCACCAGCGCATCAATTTCTTCATCCGATGGCCAGATATCTTTCAGATAAATCGGGTTGCCATCTTTATCATTTCCTAAAGCATCCTTTTCTATGTCAAAACGAATCGTACCGGCAATCGCATAAGCCACTACTAATGGCGGTGAAGCCAAGAATGCCTGCTTCGCATAAGGATGAATACGTCCATCGAAGTTACGGTTGCCCGAAAGCACCGCTGTTGCATACAGGTCACGGTCGATGATTTCCTGCTGAATCTTTGGATCTAATGCGCCCGACATGCCGTTACAAGTCGTGCATGCATAGGCCACGATACCAAAGCCCAGTTTTTCTAAATCTTTAAGTACGCCTGCTTCTTCCAAATACAAAGCAGCCGCTTTAGAACCCGGTGCAAAAGAAGATTTCACCCAAGGTTTACGCACCAAGCCCAATTCATTGGCCTTACGTGCTAGCAAACCTGCCGCCACCGTATTACGTGGGTTAGAGGTATTGGTACAAGAGGTAATCGCCGCGATAATCACCGCGCCATCTGGCATTAAGCCTTCTGCTTCTTGTGCGCGAGCAGCATCTAGATTACCGGCAATACCTTTTTCTTTCAGGTCAGAGGTTGATACACGTGCATGCGGATTCGATGGGCCAGCGATATTACGTGTCACAGTCGATAAATCGAAATGCAGCACACGTGGATATTCCGCTTGGGTCATATCCGATGCCCAAAGCCCGATCTCTTTGGCATAAGTTTCGACCAGTTTGACTTGCTCAGGCTCACGACCGGTCAAGGTCAGATAATCAATGGTGTTCTGGTCGATATAGAACATCGCAGCCGTTGCGCCATACTCAGGCGTCATGTTGGAAATCGTGGCGCGATCACCCACCGACATGCTGTCAGCACCTTCACCAAAGAATTCTAAATATGCGCCAACCACACGCTCTTTACGCAGGAATTCAGTTAATGCCAAGACGATATCCGTTGCGGTAATACCCGGCTTGCGCTGACCGACCAATTCCACACCAATGATATCAGGCAGACGCATCCAAGACGCACGACCAAGCATCACATTTTCAGCTTCCAAGCCACCCACACCAATCGAGATCACACCCAATGCATCGGTATGTGGCGTATGCGAATCTGTACCAACACAGGTGTCCGGGAATGCCAGACCATCACGGTTTTGAATCACCGGAGACATTTTCTCCAGATTGATCTGGTGCATGATGCCATTGCCCGCAGGAATTACATCAACATTTTCAAACGCGGTTTTAGTCCATTCAATAAAATGGAAACGGTCTTCGTTACGACGGTCTTCAATGGCACGGTTTTTCTCAAAGGCATCCGGATCAAAACCACCAAACTCAACCGCCAGTGAATGGTCGACAATCAGCTGGGTTGGAACTACCGGATTGACTTTAGACGGGTCACCGCCCTGTTCTGCAATCGCATCACGTAAACCGGCAAGGTCCACCAGCGCCGTTTGTCCCAAGATGTCATGACACACTACACGTGCCGGATACCAGGGAAAATCATGTTCCTGTTTACGCTCAATTAACTGGCGTAAAGACTGTTCCAGAATGGCAGGATCACAACGACGCACCAACTGCTCTGCCAGGACTTTGGAAGTATAAGGAAGTTTGGCATATGCGCCTGGCTGAATATCTTCTATGGCCTGTCGCACGTCATAATATTCCAGCTGGGTGGATTGCAGCGGTTTACGGTAGTTGTTGTTCATAAGCTTGCCTGCCCTCGTTTATCTCTATTTTTATTCATCAATAGATATTGATGAGTTACTTTTGTAATAGCAGCATTGTACGCCGCACAAATAGCATTTCCCAAATTTTATATTTCTCAAATACTTAATTATAAAAATCGGTATTTTCGCAAAAATTTGTTACATAGACTTTAGAATTTTTGCTTTAAAGCGGTCTTTTGCTAAAAAAATCTGAATAATTCGCCTTATTCTTTAGTCTTATGTTGCAAAATATTTCTCTATATTTTTATTTGATTATTACCCTAAACCACTAATATCATTAATAAATAATTAATTTTATGTGCATTTTTCTAAAGATAAAAAAATATAGTCTCACTGGTTTTCATAGGCCTGTCCTGCCGCCGCATTTAGCAAAATTTCAATCCCCTAATTTGGGATAGCAGATTTTCCAAAACTATCAGAAGCTCAGTGTGACGCATGTCACATTATTCGCAAACCTCACATTAAAACAATAACCATAACAGGCAGAACTGAAATGTTGAAAATCGCAATATTCGGAGCTATAGCCGCCATTTTGACGCTCTTAGCTCGCGGTTGGGATGGAACAAAAAATCCATCACCACCGTCCAATCCATCACCACCGTCCCAACCCTCTCATCCCTCACACCCAACACCTCCACCCAAACCCTCACATCCCGTTCCGACCACATCAGACAGCTTGATTAGCAACCCACCTCTGTTACCGAAAAGTGCCAAGGGCAAATATGAGCTGATCGTGGCCTATAAAACCAGCAAGCTCTATAACCCCAGAAATGGCTTATGGGATCAGGTACTGCTGAGAGGCTATTTAACCAAACCCAGTTTATTTGATAAGAAAAAAACTGGTGAATATGTTGAGGATCAATTGGTCGGGCCACAGATTCGGGTCAAACAGGGTGAAACCTTGGCACTTAACCTGAATAACCAGCTTCCACCCGAGTCAGAAACAACTTGTCCAACTCATGTTGAGAATGTAAATGAACCTCACTGCTTTAATACTACCAACCTGCATACCCATGGCTTCTGGGTCAGTCCTCAAGGCAATAGCGATAATGTTTTCCTGAAATTCAAACCTCAGGAAAAATTTGATTATCAGTTCAAAATGGAACCGAATCATCCCGCAGGGACTTACTGGTATCACGCCCATCTGCACGGTTCAACTGCTCTTCAGGTGTCGAATGGCATGGCTGGCCCATTGATTGTTGAAGGCTCAAGAACGCCAAAAGTCAAAAATGGTAAAGTCACCTCAACTGGAGATATGGATATTCTATGGAAAGAAAAAAACAGTTACCCGAACGAAAACATCCTGTTGTTCCAGCAAATCCAATATCGCTGTAGTAATCCCGATCCTAATATCACATTCGCTGTTCCCAATAACTGTGAAGGTGTAGGTATAGGCATGCTGGAAAATTATAATGACCTGTCTATTAGTGGCTTCTGGACCAACCAGAATTACTACACGTCTATCAACGGTAAAATTGTGGGAGAGATGAAGGTTGAACAGAATGTATTTAACCGCTGGCGCATGATTCATGGCGGTGTACGCGATACCATTGGTTTAATCATAAAGGAAATTCCTGACTCCAGTAAGTTTAGCGCAGAGCAAACCATTAAAGCCTGTTCAGCCTATCAGGAGGCAGACAAGAAAGCTGAATTTGAGAAGCTGAATAGCCTGAATGTGCATACCATCGCGCAAGATGGCTTAACTATGAATCATATACAGACCAGAACCCTGTCCGTGTTCCATCCTGGTTATCGTCATGATGCAATGGTTGCCTTTCCGACCACCAATAGATACTGCATTTTTGACACCAAATTGAATATCGATGATGAAATTAACGCGCCATTACCGAATGTAGGCCCTCAAATTGCTCCAAATCATCGGTTCAATGCCCAACTGCTGGGATGGGTCAATGTAAAAGCAGCCAAGACCAAGGCTCAGACTGCTGCACAGTTCCTGAAAGATCGGGCACAAAAAATTGGTTTAAGCAAAGACATCCAGACCCAGTTATCTCAGCTTAATCTTTCTGCGTTTAGTGATCATCCATCATTGATGACACCCGAAATTGATAAAGTAGTTGCTGCCCGACCAAAACAATATAGTGCTTTTTCGCTCGGCCCCGACCCTAGAACTGGCGTATTCAAATTTGGCTTCCGACATAAAAAAGATGGAGATACACTGAGTTTTGGAGATTTCTTTGATGGAGATGGTTCAGTGGGTGGCGAATATGTCCGTCAGTTACAAGTTGGACAGACTGATGAATGGGAATTGACAACCGAAAATTTTGGCGGTCATCCGTTCCATATTCATGTTAACCCGTTCCAGATTGTTAAAATTTTGAATCCTGATGGTAAAGATGTCAGTGAAGCATTATCTGAGCCAGTCACAGATCCAAATGGACTTGAAGATGTGCAATACCGTGGCATGAAAGGACAATTTAAGGATACGCTTTTTATAAAAGCTAACTATAAATTTATTCTCAGAAGCCATTACAAGAAATTTGAAGGTGACTTCGTACAGCACTGCCATATCCTCGACCATGAAGATCAGGGTATGATGGAAACCGTACGAGTCTGTGGAGGCAAATTCCCTTGTGATTCGCCATTACCGGCTAGCCATCATCACTAAAGATCTGCTCGCTAAAAGCCAATGATTTCGATTGTTGGTTTTTTTGTTTGCCTCTATTTGATGCTTGCTGCACAATAACTGCATTGATTTATAGTATTCAAACCGGGGCTTATTATGGCAGCGTCTCCTGCTTTTACATTGTTTAGTCTGAATGGTGTAGATGCACAAAAATTCCTTCAAGGTCAGGTGACTTTGAATACTGAAACTTTGGCGGAAAACCAGACACGCTATACTGCGATCTGCAGTCTGAAAGGACGCATTCAATTTGGCTTGTGGCTTAAAAAAATCAGTCCGGAAAGTTTTGAAATCGTCAGCACTGAAGATCAGGCTACGGAACTGACCAATCATATTAAAAAATTTGGTGCCTTTTCAAAAATGAAACTGGAATTGGTCGGTCCAGTTTATCCAGTCATCAATGGCATTCATACTGACTTTGTGGCGACTGAAACCGATGTGACGATGTGGGAACAGCAAGCCATTGAATCAGGTCAGGCCTGGATTCAGGCTGCCACTGCAACCCTGTTTCAACCACAGGAATTACGTTTGCATCAACGCGAAGGCATTCACTATGACAAGGGTTGCTATCTGGGTCAGGAAGTCATTGCACGTTTATGGTTTAAAGCCAAGCCAAAACACTGGTTACATCTGGTTCAAGGCACAGGTGCCGCACCTGATGTTGCGACCAAACTGAATAATGATGTTGAAATCGTCAATAGCATCGCGATTGAGAATGGTTATAAAGCACTAGTCGTGGCAAAACCTGAAGCATTGACCGAGCTAGGTCTCGAAGTTCTGGAGCTTCCTGAAGCTTTGAGCGGTGATGTAGCGCGTCCGCAATAATCACTGCATAACTCATAAAAAAGCCAAGATAAAATTCTTGGCTTTTTTATTTTAGAAGCCATGAAACAGCTTGTTCATGTCTTTTACCACATAATCTTTAAAATGATAGGCCCGCGCATGTTTGGCATCAAACTTTGCCGTGAGTTCACCTTTTTGAAAGACATATACTCGGTCTTCCTGACTCATCAAAAACTCTGCACCAAGTTTCATCAGCAGCGCATCAATCTTGTCTTCATCAGCAATCGATTCATCAGCATTGATTCTGTCATAGTGACGTTTAATGGTTTTGACAAACATGGTGAAATCCTGGGAGTCTGATTCAAACCGAGATTTAACCAGAGAAGTCGTCTTAAGCAAAGTAATCCTTTTGATATCTGCAAGATTGAGCAAAACCTGTCCAAATCATGCATCGATTTAAACGGTGTATTGTGCTTTGATGATTTGTATTTAGTGACAAATTGTATATTTACAAAGCACAAAATCCTTTTATGATGTAAGTGAAAATGATTAAAACCGCACCAAGGAATAAGGTGCCAGCAATAATAAGGTTATAGGAACCATGAAAAAATTAGTACTCGCTACAGTTCTTGCCCTTTCTGCGCAATTCGCTCTGGCAAATACCGTAAAAGATCAAGTCGATCCCCAATTCCAAAAAGTTGAGGCCATGGTCAAAGCCAATAATTTTAAAGGTGCCTATGACGCTTTGAATCAATTGGCCAGTCAGGGAAATGCCCAAGCTTTATATAACTTAGGCTATTTGACCCAAACCGGCCAAGGTACAACCAAGGACGAGAAAAAAGCCATTCAGCTTTACGAGCAGGCAGCCAGCAAAGGCTATCCGGTGGCCAATTATGTACTGGGTAAAAACTATGCAGCCGGCACACTCGGCCTCAAACAGGATTTGGCCAAAGCCAAACAGCATCTGGAACGCGCTTCAGCAGCCAAATTTGATGATGCCAGCATTGATCTGGCCATACTGCTATTTTCTGAAAATACGACAGCGTCAAATAAAGCCGGACTACAAAAGCTGCAACCGCTGATCAGCAAAGGCAATATGCAGGCCATTCATGCCAAAGCCTTATATGACATCAGCAGCGGTTTCAAAAACAAAGATGAAAAACCGATTCAGCAAGGCCTAAGCAGCATTCAGGAACTCGCCAAAAAAGGTTATATTCCGGCGCTGATGGCAGTAGGTAATATGTTTGCCAATGGCAGTATTGTTCCGCAAAATCTGCCAGAAGCTAAGAAAATCTTTGCCGCACTGGCGCAGCAAAATGTTCCGCAGGCCAAAGAGTCTTTGGCAGCGGTAGACAAAATGCTGGCTGAACAGAAAAAAGCGCCTGCGAAGAAAAGTTAAGTTAATTCCACAAAATTAAAATATAAAAAGCCCCATGCAATTTGGGGCTTTTTTTAGTAGCAGAGCATCCATCTGCTAAAAGATTATCCCCACCACAAGGCAATTAAGCCACTGGTCACGATAAAACCGACAATAGTACTCATCAACAATGGCGTTAAGGTTCGATCATTCAAACCATACGCCTGTCCCAGCATGCCAAAAATCGTCGGCATCGGCAAAGCTGCAATTAGCGTACCAGCATGGACCATTTCCTGACTTAAATCAGTTAACTGGCTCAGTCCCAGATACATCAATAACGGCATCATGATATTGCTGGAAAATACCAGATAGAAACTTTGCAGGTTGACATATTTCAGACTCATTCCCACGATCCCACCTCCAATGGCAAACAAGGCCAATGGTGAGGCCGTCTGACCAATCAAGGCAAAGACCTGATCGAGATAGACTGGAATTTTAATCTGGAAAACTGCACAGGCCATGCCCAGCATCACTCCCATAAATAAGGGATTCTTTAGCAAGGTCAGTAGCACACTTTTCAAAATGGCGCCAAGGTTCGCCTGATGTTGTGTGCCCAGCGCAGCCATGACCAGCACCAGCGGAATCAGCAACACGCTTTCAATGATGACCACCAGAGAGGTATAGGTCATCGCCTGTTGTCCGATCAATAAGCTAAGCACAGCTGTACCAATCAGCCCGGTATTTGACATTGCAGCACCCAGCGACAAGACTGCACTTTGCGAATGCGTATTCTGAAAATGACGGCGCATGATCCAGAAACCGCTACCATAGAGCAGTAAGGTCACGCTGCTATACACGGCAAAGTATTCAAAATACCAGATTTCATGCAGGTCTTTGGAGGCAAGGGACTGAAAGAACAGCAAGGGCAAGGCTACTTTAATCACAAAAGCACCGACCGTCCCCACCTGTTCTTTGTTTAACACTTGACTCTTTACAGTCAGATAACCCAGCGCCAACAATAAAAATATGGGCACAATGACCGCAAAAATCATAATGCAGTATCCTCTTGTCAGTGATATTCCATTATAAGAATTTCTGAGACTAAAGCAGTGTTAAAAAGGCTCAAACAGGTGATTCAAACCATGCGGTGCACAGCGCAGATATTGCGGTGAAATTTTGATTTTTTCCTCAAGTGCTGCCGCTGCATGCCAAGGCCAATGTGGATCATAAAGAATGGCACGAGCCAGTGCGATGGCATCAGCTTGACCTTTTTGCAAAATATCTTCTGCCTGCTTAGCTTCAGTAATCAAACCGACGGCAATCACGGGAATACTCACGACTTTCTTGATCGCATCTGCAAAAGGCACCTGATAATTCGGCTTCACATCAATGTTCTGTTTGACATGCAGCCCGGCACTGGAGATATGAATATAAGCAGCACCCGCAGCTTCTAGTGCTTTGGACAATTCAATTGAAGAATCAATGGTCCAGCTATCTGGCTGATCCATCCAGTCGCTGGCTGAAATACGCACTCCAATTGGATAACCTTCTGGAACCGCCGCTTTCATGGCTTGTAATACTTCCAGAGTCAGGCGAATCCGGTTTTCCAGTGAACCGCCATACTGATCATCACGTTTATTTGAAAGTGGTGACATGAACTGATGCAGTAAATAACCATGCGCTGCATGCAGCTCAATCAGGTCAAAACCGGCATCAACTGCACGTTTGGCACTTTCTGCAAAGTCAGCAATGACCTGCTCAATTTCCGACTGGCTTAAGGCTTTGGGTGGATGTTCATCGGCCTGAAAAGGAATATCACTGGCAGAAACAGTTTGCCAGCCATGTGCTTCATCCGGCTTAAACTGACCTTTACCTGCCCATGGTTTATCTGTTGAAGCTTTACGTCCGGCATGTGCGAGCTGAATGGCAAAAGGCATCGGGGAGATGGATTTGACTTTTTCCAGTAGGGTCTTGATCTGCTTAGCCTGTTCATCATTCCACAAACCTAGGTCAGCATAACTGATCCGGCCTTCTGGCTGTACTGCAGTCGCTTCGACAATACATAAACCTGCACCCGATAAGGCATAGTTAGCCCATTGCTGCTCATGCCAATAGGTAATTTCCCCCTGCTCTGTTGCAGAGTACTGACACATCGGCGCAATCACGATTTTATTTTGAAGTTGCAGTGATCCAAATTGAATAGGTTGAAATAGTAATGCCACGCTGTATTTCCTCTTTTTATTGCCTAGTTTCACTCTAAAAATAAAAACAGGCTCCTAAGAGCCTGTTTAGTTATAACGTGAACGATCAAACTTTAGAAGATGATTCGTGTAGTCAAACCGAGTACCAGTGCATCATCTACATTATTACTTGAACCTGGATTAATGACATATTGCAGGTTTGGACGCAGCATCAGCCACTTTGTTGCGTTATAGCTATAGTTCAGTTCAATATTGTATTCTGCATCAGCATTGAAAGCTGGCCGTGAATCAGCAAAGCGATTATTCACATGCACACGGTTTACTGCTAAACCTAAAATATCATTCGGCTGGCTGTCCGCAAGACCGATATATTTCACACCGATTTGTTGTGAATTATCCACTTTATTGGTATCGCGGTCATGCCAGGTAAAGTTGGCAAATGAATGCAAACCCTGACGGCCCTGACCTGTAGACGTTAACTGTTGCTCTACAGCTAACCAGCCGGCAAAGGTACGGTTTTTGGCATCAGTAGGATTGGCAATATCCTTTTGGTTGGCAACATCATCGGCAGTATTGTACATCCCGCCGACACGGTAGCTGCCCGGCAAGCCATTCACCAATGATTTCGGCGTCCAGATTACTTCTGCCGGAATCGTCACGCCATCGGCATGGTCGGTATCCAGACTCCAGCCCTGACCTTCTTTAGCGCCATTACCATTATCTGGATTAAACTCATACACACCGACTTGTACTGCAAGTTCAGGATTGAGTTGCTGCTTCACGCGCGCACCCCATTGTGCTACAGGCGTATTCATCCAGATATTGCCCTGCCATTTTCCCATTTGCGCTGCACAAAATGCAGTACTGGCAAAATCACAAGCCATGACATTAAAGTCCATGCCCAGACCAAGACGACCCACCTTAATACTGAGTCCCTGCTCTTTATAATTCTTTTCAATAGACAGCTCGCTCAGACGGCTATCCTGATTACCACGTCCGAAAGTACCTTGTACATTGGCCAGTTGCGGTGCACTAGGATCCTGCAAGTCACGGACAGAGGTACTTTGACCCTGACGTGCACTCATCACGGCACGTACGGTGACGCCATTCCATCCTGCCAGCTTTTCCATGTCCAGTTGAGTACCTAGCCATAATTGGGCAGAAGTTAATGGATCTGCGCCCTCATTACGACCACCATCAGCAAGATAGGCGGTATCGGTTAACAGATTGGCTTCAAATTTAATTCCCTGTTGGGCCAGTTCTGTACGTTGACCATTCCAGTCACCCAGTAAATATTGACCTTGTGGATCAAATGCAGATTCCGCTTGAGCGGTTGTCATGGCAGCCATTAAAGGCAATAGAGCTAGACCTAAATATTTCATGTAAAACCTAAACATTCGGAGAGAAAAACAAGCAAGGTTTTTAAATTGCTATTAGGTGCATGAATTTACATAACTTTTCATATAAATTCCCAGCATTTTTTTTATTACTCATTAAACTTTTAGTTATGCCTTAAACATAAAAATATAATTTTTATTTTAATAATCTTAAATTATTTATATATTTTTCATTAGCTTATAATGTATTGATAATTTCCATTCGATTTCCTCCCAAGAAAATTCACTATAAAAACATAGAAACCTAGTTTATTCTTTAAACAATTCCAGTTTAAATAAAGATGAAATACCCAGTCATTTTCCAGCGATTTCACCCAGATTAACGCTTGCAATCCCAGCCAATTCACCCAATATTAGCTGCATCTCCCTCGCCACTGATGAGTTATGCCTGAATTACCAGAAGTTGAAACCACCAAAACCAGTTTATTACCCTTATTGGAACAACGCGTCCAACGTGTTGAAGTGCGTCAGTCCAGTTTGCGCTGGCCCATTCCAGAAAATATAGAAAAGCTGGTGGGGCAAAAATTACTGAAGCTCACTCGCCGTTCTAAATATATTCTGGCGGAGTTTGAACACGACACCATGCTCTGGCATTTAGGCATGTCGGGGAGTTTCCGTCTATGCGAGAGCAATGAAGAATTACGCAAACATGACCATCTAATCATTCAGTTTGAAGATATCGAACTGCGTTATCATGATCCTCGCCGTTTTGGCTGCATTCTTTGGCTGGATGCACAATCACAAAGCAAATTGATTGACACGTTGGGGCCAGAACCTTTAAGCGAGAACTTTAATGCCGAGTATTTATTTGAAAAATTGAAGAATAAAAATGTTGGCACCAAAGTTGCAATTATGGATAACCATGTGGTGGTGGGCGTAGGCAATATTTATGCGACCGAAAGTCTGTTTAATCTGGGGATTCATCCGGCACAACCGGCCTCGACTTTAAGCTTGATTCAGATCGAAAAGCTAGTATTGGAAATCAAGCGCATCTTGAAACAGGCGATTGATCTGGGTGGTTCAACCTTAAGAGACTACACCAATGCCATGGGAGAAAATGGCTATTTCCAGCAAACCTTGCTGGCTTATGGTCGTGCCGGTGAAATGTGTATGAACTGCGAGACCACGCTTGAAAATATCAAATTGGGACAACGAGCTTCAGTTTTTTGTCCTGAGTGCCAACCTTTGAAAAAGATTCATCTCCCTATCAAAAAAGTGGCAACTTTACGAGGGGAAAAGTCATGAAAACAGCCATTGTGCGTCATATTCTGGTTAAAGATAAAGAAACCGCTGAGCAGCTTAAAAAGAAGATTTTAAGTGGCGCCGACTTCAATAAAATCGCAAAACAGTATTCAACCTGTAATTCTGCCAAACGTGGCGGTGAGCTAGGTGAAGTGAAGAAAGGCCAGCTGGTTCCAGTGATTGATAAACTGGTATTTACTGCCGCTGAACGTGTATTACATGGTCCGGTCAAAAGCCAGTTTGGTTTTCATTTGGTCGAAATCAAGTTTCGGATGGATTTTTAATATTTATAAATCCCTCCCTACCTCCCTTTGTTAAAGGGAGAAGTTCCCCTTTTATAAAGGGGATTTAGGGGGATTAGAAAAATTAGACTTGAGGTGGACGCTTTTTCAATTCATCACGAATTTCACGCAATAATTCAATATCGGCTGGGGTGGTCGGAGTTTCCTCGACTGGGCCTTCTTGTTTACGTAAACGGTTCATGAACTTCACCAATAAAAATACGACCCAAGCCAAGATTAAGAAATTAATTAAAATCGTTAAAAAGTTACCGTAAGTCAGTACATTCACACCCGCCTTAGTCAAAGCATCCAGAGATTGTAAATTGTCTGGGTTTCTTCCCAAGATAAAGAATTTTTGCGTAAAATCGACGCCACCACCGGTGATCACGGTAATTAGAGGCATAATGATGTCTTTCACCAATGAATCGATGATCTTGCTAAAAGCACCACCGATAATGACACCAATCGCCAGATCCATCATGTTGCCTTTGATCGCAAACTCTTTAAATTCTTGAATAATGCTCATAACTGCTCCCATATGTTATTTTCAAGTTTTGGGTCAAATTATACCTGAATAAATACTTTTAATTTTGACTTAGTTTAATGCGTTTTAGTAAATTATGATTTAAGCATAACGTAAATATAAAAAAACCGTAATCTTCGAAAAGATTACGGTTTTTGAAAACCCGAAATAATCTAGCGATTATTTACCTGAACGGTTACGTTTACGTTCGTTTTCAGTCAAGAAACGCTTACGGATACGGATTGACTTAGGTGTTACTTCTACTAGTTCATCATCTTCAATAAACTCAAGCGCTTGCTCAAGTGTATATTCAATCGCAGGAACCAGCGTTAACGCATCATCAGTACCAGAAGCACGTACGTTCGTTAACTGTTTTGCTTTAGTCGGGTTAACTGTCATGTCGTCTGAACGAGAGTTAATACCGATGATCATACCTTCATAAACTTCTAACTGTGGTTTCGCGAATAGACGACCACGATCTTGAAGTGTGAACAGTGCATAGCCCAGACAAGTACCTTGAACCATAGAAATCAGTACACCGTTTTGACGTTTTGCAACAGTACCTTGCTTCATTGGACCGTAGTGCGAGAAGCTAGACGTCATGATCCCTGTACCAGAAGTCATGGTCAGGAATTCAGAACGGAAACCAATCAGACCACGTGAAGGAACAGTTGCTTCAATACGGATACGGCCTTTACCGTCAACTTCCATATTGGTCATTTCGCCTTTACGGTGACCCATTTGTTCCATTACAGCGCCTTGGTGCTGTTCTTCAACGTCAAAAGTAACGTTTTCGTATGGCTCTTGTTTTTCACCATCAATTTCTTTGATGATTACTTGTGGACGCGATACGCCCATTTCGAAGCCTTCACGACGCATGTTTTCAATCAGAACTGAAAGGTGAAGTTCACCACGACCAGATACTTTGAAACGGTCTGGACTGTCAGTATCTTCAACGCGTAATGCTACGTTGTGAATCAATTCGCGGTCTAGACGTTCACGGATATTACGTGAAGTTACGAACTTACCTTCTTTACCAGCAAACGGTGAGTTGTTTACCTGGAATGTCATCGATACTGTAGGTTCATCTACAGACAATGGCGGTAAAGCTTCAACATTTTTCGGATCACAGATGGTGTCAGAAATGTTGAGTGCATCGATACCTGTTACACAAACGATATCGCCTGCAGAAGCTTCTTCAACGTCAACGCGATCTAGACCATGATAACCCATGATTTTTAAGATACGGCCGTTACGTGTTTTGCCATCTTTATCGATTACAGTTACTTGTGTGTTTAATTTCACTGAACCACGCTGGATGCGACCAATACCGATAACGCCTACGAAGCTGTTATAGTCAAGTGAAGATACTTGCATTTGGAATGGACCGTCAACATCAACCGCTGGTGGTTCAACGATGTCTACGATCGTTTGGAACAACGGAGTCATATCTTCAGCAAGTTCTTCTGGAGAAGGACCAGCAACACCACGAAGGCCTGAAGCATAAACAACTGGGAAGTCTAACTGTTCGTCAGAAGCACCTAAGTTGTCGAACAAATCGAATACTTGGTCAATTACCCAGTCTGGACGCGCGCTTGGCTTGTCCACTTTGTTAATAATCACGATTGGTTTCAAACCACGTGCGAACGCTTTTTGCGTTACGAAACGAGTTTGTGGCATCGGGCCTTCTTGTGAGTCTACAAGAAGAAGTACGCAGTCAACCATCGACATTACACGTTCAACTTCACCACCGAAGTCGGCGTGTCCCGGGGTGTCCACGATGTTAATGCGGTATTCAGTATTGGTACGTTCATCTAACCATTTGATTGCAGTGTTTTTTGCAAGAATGGTAATACCACGTTCGCTTTCAATAGCGCCAGAATCCATGACACGCTCGATCTCACCCGCGCGATCACCGAGAGCACCTGATTGTTGCAAAAGTTTGTCTACAAGAGTGGTTTTACCATGATCGACGTGCGCAATAATGGCGATGTTACGGAGAGTTTTAATATCTGACATGTAAATTCAATGCGTATGTAATTTGAGGGCAAATTATACAGAAAAATACAAAACTTTTATAGTCACTGTAACCACACTCCTCAACTTTTTTTGCCCAGTTGGGGCTTTTTTGATTTTGTAAAGACGTGTAACTCGATTAGAATAGCGCCACCCAGCCTTAATTTGCATTGACACATGTCTGATTTTAATCAATCTCCTCTTTCTAAAGATCAACTCGACCTGGTATATGGTCTGGAAGATCGACCAAAACCATTAATTGCTTTTTTAGCTGCATTCCAGCACTTACTGGCGATTATTGTCCCGATTGTGACCCCTGGCCTGCTGATTTGTTTGGCACTCGGTGTTTCCAAAGAAGACACCAACATGATTTTATCCATGTCCTTGGTAATCTCGGGCATCGCGACTTTTTTACAGTCTAAAAAAGTGGGGCCATTTGGTGCCGGTCTGCTGATTGTCCAAGGAACCAGCTTTAACTTCATCGGTCCAATTATTGGTATTGGTTCAGCCATGGTGGCTGCAGGCACACCTGTAGAAGCAGTCATGGCTTCTATTTTTGGTGTGGTGATTGCAGGTGCATTTATTGAAATGGGCGTGTCACAAATTCTGCCTTGGATCAAAAAACTGATTACACCGCTGGTGACCGGGATTGTCGTGCTGCTGATTGGTTTGACCTTAATTAAAGAAGGTTTAATCAGTATGGGCGGTGGTTATCAGGCCATGAGCGATAAAACTTTTGCCAATGCTGACAACCTGATCATGTCTTGTACCGTCTTGGCGTTGATTATTATTCTGAACCGTATCCGGATTACCTGGGTAAAAAGTTCTGCCATTTTGATCGCCCTAATCTGTGGTTATGTTCTGGCGGGCTTTATGGGGCATCTGGATTTCTCTGGTCTAAAAGATGCATCGTTGGTACAGATTCCAACCCCAATGCATTTCGGTTTAAGCTTCTCCTGGAGCCTGTTTATTCCGATGGCATTCATCTATCTGGTGACCTCTTTAGAAGCGATTGGTGATATCACTGCGACTTCAAAGCTTTCCAACCAGCCAGTTGATGGTCCAAAATGGATGCAGCGCATTAAAGGCGGTGTACTGGTAAATGGCGCGAATTCATTCCTTGCCGGTATTTTTAACACCTTCCCGAGTTCCGTATTTGCACAAAATAATGGCGTAATCCAGTTAACGGGCGTAGCAAGTCGTTATGTCGGCATCTGGATTGCTGCTTTGCTAGTTATTCTTGGTTTACTGCCTGCAGTTGCTGGTATTATTCAGGCCGTTCCGCAAGCGGTACTGGGTGGTGCAGTGATGGTGATGTTTGGTGCAGTCGCAGCCTCTGGCATTAACATTCTGTCTGGTGTCCATCTGGACCGTCGTGCCCTGCTGATCATTGCGATTTCACTGGCACTGGGTTTAGGTGTTGCACAAGTTCCACAAATTCTTGAACATCTTCCTGAGTTATTCCGTAATATCTTTAGCTCAGGCGTTGCTACTGGTGGTATCGCTGCCCTTATTCTGAATGTAGTACTTCCTGAAACAAAGAAGTAATTTCATGTCCAAAGAACACTGTCTAGGTCAGACTTAGGCAGTGTTCTTTATATTGGAGAGATACCTATGGATCCTAAAAGCGAAGTTTTATTAAGACAATATGATTTTTTGTCGGGTCGCATCCTACTGATTAATGCACCAACAGATGATCTGCTCGCTGAATTCGATGCCTCTATCAATCCCGCTGTCTGGACATGGAATTTTAACGATTTTCAATATTTCCAGTCACAACAAGCAGATGTGCATTTTGGTGCAGAGATGCCTGAGGGTGAGTTTGATCAGGCGGTTATTTTTGTACCTAAGTCTAAAGAACTCTTAAATTACTTACTGCATAATGTGGCAGCGCAGCTTAAACCGGGTAGCAGTGTTTTCCTGGTCGGTGAAAAGAAAGGTGGGATAGAACGTGCAGCCAAACAGTTGCAGCCTTTTGGTAAGACACTCAAACTTGACAGCGCACGTCATTGCCAGCTGTGGCAATTGGTTCTAGACCATACGGTCGAGAAAAAAGCACTTGCAGACTGGGCGCAGCACTATACCGTATCTACACCAAATGGTGATCTGAATATTTGTGCACTTCCGGGCGTTTTTAGTCAAAACCGTTTGGATGTCGGTACTGCCACACTATTACCTTATTTGTCACAAGTCACTTCAGGTAAAATTGCTGACTTTGGCTGTGGCGCAGGCGTCATTAGTGCGTATCTGGCAAAATTAAATCCGAAAAACCGGATTTTTGCCATGGATGTCGATGCCTTTGCACTGGCTTCTACGCAAATGACCTTTGCAGAAAACCAGCTTACTCCTGAACAGATTGAAATCAAAGCGGTTACAGGCATTGAAGATGCACCCTTGTTCTTGCATGCCATCGTCAGTAATCCGCCTTTTCATATGGGAATCGAGACCGATTACACGGCAAGCGAAACCTTATGTAAAATCTCGCGCCGTCATTTAAAATCGGGCGGTGAGCTTTGGATCGTGGCCAACCGTTTCTTGAACTACCCGACCCTGATTGAACAAAACTTTGGTCGCTGTACAGTCAAAGCGGATCAACAAGGCTTTAAAGTGCTCTTCGCCAGCACTCAAAAAAATGTTAAGGAATCATGATGAGCGAAACGCAAAACACGATGCAGCTGCAGCGTAAGCTGGGTGCTCGTCATCTGAATATGATCGCCATTGGCGGATCTATTGGTACAGGTTTATTCCTGGCCTCAGGGGCGACCATTGCCAACGCTGGACCAGGCGGTGCACTACTTGCATATGTACTGATTGGTATCATGATTTATTTCTTGATGACCAGTCTAGGCGAGCTTGCCACACACAACCCGACCTCAGGTGCATTTTTCACTTACGGCACCAAATATGTCGAAGGTGGTTTTGGTTTCGCTCTGGGCTGGAACTACTGGTACAACTGGGCCATTACCGTGGCTTTTGAGCTGGTTGCCGTTCAGTTTATTATGAAATTCTGGTTTCCAGATATTCCGGGCGTGTACTGGAGTGCCATTTTCCTGGCCATTATTTTCGGGATTAATGCCCTGACGGTAAAAGGCTTTGGCGAATCTGAATTTTTCTTTTCTCTGGTTAAAGTTCTCGCGATCATTGCCTTTATCATTATCGGGATCTGGATGATCGTGAAGATCATGCTGACCCCGGGTGCAGAAGCATTTGCCAACTGGAGCATTGGTGATGCACCCTTTGTCGGTGGTTTCCAGGCATTAATTGGCGTGGCGATGATTGCCGGATTCTCTTTCCAGGGTACCGAAATGGTCGGTGTGGCGGCAGGTGAATCGAAAGATCCAAAGAAAACCATTCCGGTCGCCATCAAACAGATTTTCTGGCGTATCCTTCTGTTTTATATCGTGTGTATTTTCATTATCGGCACCTTGATTGCCTATAATGACCCACGTTTATTACAGGCCGCTGCAACAGATAATATTGCGCTTTCGCCATTCACCTTATTGTATGAAAAAGCCGGTTTTGCCTTTGCCGCCAGTATCATGAATGCAGTGATCCTGACCGCTATTCTATCTGCGGGTAATTCTGGCATGTATTCATCTACCCGTATGCTGTTTGATATGTCGCGTAAAGGCAGTGCACCTAAAATGTTTGCGCGTCTGGACCCGCGTGGTGTGCCAATGAATGCACTCTATGCCACTACGGCGATCGCAGCTCTATGCTTCCTGACTACTTTCTTTGGTGAACAGGAAGTCTTTAACTGGCTGCTAAACATGTCAGGGATGTGTGGCTTTATTGTCTGGCTCGGGATTGCAATTTCGCATTACCGCTTCCGCAAAGGTTATTTGGCTCAAGGTTATAAACTGGAAGATCTGGCTTATCGCGCTAAATTCTTTCCTTTTGCTCCTTGGTTTGCATTTATCCTGTGTGCGATTGTTGTTCTCGGACAGAACTATCAGGATGTTTTGGCCGGTCAATGGATGGGTGTGTTATCGACCTATATCAGTATTCCGCTATTCCTAGCCATTTGGTTCGGCTACAAATGGAAGAAAAAAACCAAACTGGTCTCTTATCAAGAGATGGATGTGCAGCCGATGAAACTTGATCAGGAATAAAAAATTATTCATTAAAAAAATCAGCTTACGGGCTGATTTTTTATTTCTTGAATTAACTATGACGCATCACGAAATTGCGATCATCAATCACAATCACTTGCTGGCAAATTCCGTCTACCCGACGTTGCTGCTCAAATACCTCTTTAGGCATAGACTCAAAACTATCAAAGAAGCTAATTTCATTTTCATCAATTTCATATATCAGGGAATGATTCCCTACTCCCTCTAAGGTGTCATAGAACACAATCACAAAACGGCCTGCTTCTACATTTTCCTGAATTTCTGCATAAGACAATGGCTGTTCTATAACAGGAATATTTAAGCGATGTGCTTGTTGATAGAAATCGACTTCAATTGGCTGTTTATCTGCATCATGTTCAGTACAAAAATTGACATCCAAACCCAATGTCTTTAAAGCAACTGCAAGTGCGATGCTTGAGCTTCCCATTTCAGGGTCATGTTGACAGAGCTGAGTTAAATCAGGAATATTCAAATCAATGCCATAATGATGAAAAATCATCCATATTGCAAAAATTCCGCTATTGGCTTCCAGATTTTGCAAATCTTCAGGAATTTCGACACTCATATTTTTACTCAACGACATCTTAACAGGCTAAGTGTAGTCAAAATACAGACATAAAAAAAGCAGCTCCGAAGAGCTGCCTTTTTAATGAGTGTTCAATAATGAATTATTGAGCAACTGGTTGTTCAGCTAAAACAGTACGGCTACCAGTGATTGTCGCGAATACACGACGGTTCATAGCACGACCTTCTTTAGTGTTGTTGTCTGCAATCGGTTGATCCCAAGCAAAACCTTGAGTAGACAAGCGAGATGCATCAACATTGTATTCATTTACAAGCGAAGATTTAACAGAGTTAGCACGTGCTAGAGATAAACGTTCGTTTAGTGCACGTGGACCAGTGTTGTCAGTGTGACCTTCGATACGAGCAGTAGCGTTTGGATATTCAACTAGCTTCTCAGCAACTTTAGCGATTTCTGGTTTGTATTGATCTTTGATGTTTGATTTGTTTGTATCAAAGAACACACGAAGTTCCATGTTCAGGTCTTCAGTCAACTCTTGTGGCGCTGGAGCAACTGGAGTTACAGGCTCAACTGGAGCAACTTCAACTACTGGAGCAGCTGGTTTCAGACGACCACCTAGAACAACATTAAGACCAGCTAATGCTGTGTAGTTCCAGAATTTTTCGTCAAAGTGGTAAGTACCACGAGCTTCAGTACGTAGCGCTAAGGCATCGTTGATGTGCCAGAATGCACCCACACCAGCATTACCTAGAGTACCTTCTTCTTCATTACCGCGAGTACCGCGTGGCACACCTTCAAATTCGTATTTGTAGTGACCCGCACCTAGAAGCATGTATGGCTTCACTTTGCTGTCATAGTTACCAGTAAATACGTCAGAAGTTGCGTAGAAGTTACCTGCAATATTTTGGCCTTTGTATTCTGCACCTTCAGCAGCACCGTCAACATCGCCCTTTACTTGGCTATATTCAGCTTCAAAACCTAACCAAGGAGTTAATTCAACACCAATAGCAGCACCTACGAATAAATCGTCTTGTAATTCAGGACTACTAGTAAGTTCGCCATCATTACCGTTATTGTTGTGCTGGGTGTCTTGGAATGTATAACCTAACATCAACGGAGTAACAGTTACGCCTGCATTTGCAGCAGCAAAAGGTGCAGCTACAAGCATAGCTAAAGCAATACGACTCATTTTCATGGATTTATCCTCCAGAGATAAAAATTGTTGTTCAAGCTCAAGCCCGCAATAGGCCATCCTGAGATAGGCTTTTTATTACCCCAGTTTTATTCTTAAGCTATTCACATGGCATCATACAAACACTTTATTATTTTTCCAAGTGCTTGATTAATTTAATCAAGTAAATTATTGACAAAATTACTTACAATTTCCGTTGTAATTCGGTAACTTTTTACTCAATTTTTTATTCTGAATACCCTATGGTGATTGCCAATTATTTTTTAATCACTTTCTTGAAACTTAAGTAAGGACTGATTACTCGGCTCCACAAAGCATAAAAAACGCATAATTAATAACATATTCCTCATAAAAATAATATATAAATCAGGTAACTCTATGTATAAAAAAATAACAACAGGCTTCACTTTTGTTGAACTCATTATCTGTATTGCAATGATTGCAATTTTAGCCAGTATCGCTCTACCGTACTTCCATGAGTATCGTTCCAGACAGGAAGCCAAACAGATTCCAATCAAATTATCTGCGGTTAATCGTTATGCACGCAGTCAGGCTGCTGTGTTTCACCAGAATATTGTGATCTGCCCCAGCCAGGACTCACTCAGCTGTCAACCCAATCAATGGAATAAAAATATACTGGTCTTTATTGATAAAAATAAAAACCGACAAGTCGATACAGGCGAACAAATTTTACATATTGATGCACTGAACCTCAAATACGGTAACTTAAGTTGGCGAGGAGCTTTAAGTTTATCGAGTGTCACTTATCAAGCGCACACTGCCTTGCCGATTGGTTCAAATGGTAGTTTTTATTATTGTTCTACCCATCTTTCTAACCAACAGCGTATTGTACTCAGCAAAATGGGGCATATCCGGATCGAAAGTCTCTCGTCTTGCTAACAGAACTATCCAGTTTATGCTTCTCTGCGTTTAACGCTTCAATCCTGAGTTTTTTCCAATATACTGCTTAAGTTTGAAAAAATTGATTAAAACTCATACGGAGAGAAAACAATGACTGACATCGTAATTGTCAATGGTGCACGTACAGCCATGGGTGGCTTTCAGGGTAGTCTTGCAAGTGTAACTGCACCCGAACTCGGTGCGGTCACCATTAAAGAGGCAATTTCCCGTGCGGGTCTGCAACCAGCGGATATTGAAGAAGTCATTATGGGTTGTGTACTCCCGGCAGGTTTAAAGCAAGGGCCTGCACGTCAAGCGATGCGTCAAGCTGGTCTTCCAGATTCTACTGGTGCTGTGACCATTAATAAATTATGTGGTTCAGGCATGAAAGCCGTCATGCAGGCTGCTGACATGATTAAAGCAGGTTCTGCTGATATCGTGGTTGCCGGTGGTATGGAATCCATGACCAATGCGCCTTATGTATTGCAAAAAGCACGTAGCGGTTTCCGTATGGGTCACGGTGAAATCAAGGACCATATGTTTCTGGATGGCTTGGAAGATGCTGAAACAGGTCGTTTGATGGGTTCATTTGCCCAAGATATGGCAAATACCAAAGGCTATACCCGCGAGCAGATGGATGATTTTGCGATTCGCTCATTAAAGCGTGCGCAAACTGCGGTCAATGAAGGCTACTTTGCTGATGAAATCGTGCCTGTAACAGTTAAAAACCGTAAAGGCGATGTGGTTGTTGATAAAGATGAGCAACCATTTAATGCCAACATCGATAAAATTCCAACTTTACGTCCAGCGTTTGCTAAAGACGGTACGATTACGGCGGCTAATGCCAGCTCGATTTCAGATGGTGCATCAGCTTTAGTAATTACCTCGGCTGACAATGCAGCAGCAAAAGGTTTAAATCCTTTAGCCAAAATTGTGGCCTATGCATCGAATTCTCAACATCCATCTGAATTTACCATTGCTCCAGTCGGTGCAATCCAGAAAGTACTGGATAAAACCGGATGGACCGCTTCTGATGTCGACCTTTGGGAAATCAATGAAGCCTTTGCCATGGTCACCATGTGCCCAATGGATGAGTTCAAGCTAGATCCTGAAAAAGTCAACATCAATGGTGGTGCATGCGCACTCGGCCATCCTGTGGGTTCAACCGGTTCGCGTATTATCCTGACTTTGATTCATGCACTAAAACGTACCGGTGGCAAGAAAGGTATTGCTGCTCTATGTATCGGTGGTGGTGAAGCAACTGCTGTAGCGATTGAATTACTCTAACCTCTTCCCTCACCCCCATCCCTCTCCCATAAGGAGAGGGAGTTAAAAACCCTCCTGATCTGGAGGATTTTTTTCGCTTACATTTTGATAAAGCTTGCTCGCGCAAAATACCACAAAGTGGCGTAGATTAAAGCAAGCAAAATAAAAAGGGAGTTCTCCCATGCAACTGAATCATTACCTCAATTTCCAAGGTCAGGCTGAAGCAGCCTTTAACTTTTATAAATCAGTTTTTGGAGGCGAATTTTCAAGTCTGAGTCGTTATGGTGAAATGCCAGCTGAAGAAGGTGTCACACTGTCGGAAGTGGATAAAAATAAAATCTTGCATATCTCACTTCCCATTAACGAATTTACAGAACTGATGGCATCCGATACGAATGATCAATTTTGCGCGCAAACCAATACCGTGTTTACGCAAGGTAATAACCACTATATTTCCATTAACTTAGACGCTAGCGAACAAGCTGAAGCACAATGACTTTTTAATGCTTTATCGGTGAATGGTCAAATTGAGATGCCGCTTGAAAAGATCTTTTGGGGCGCACTTTATGCTGCCTTTAGCGATCAGTTTGGAATTCACTGGATGATCAATTGTCAACTTGAAGAAAATTAAAGGTTTTTACCAAGACATAAAAAAGCCGGACTCAATCCGGCTTTTTACAGCAGCATAATTTAAATTATGCACCTGTTTGATAATGTGCCTGTGCAACCGCAGTCGATGCCTGATACGGATTTTTGAAATCATTCAAACCGGCAGCTGCTTCCTGAATATCTTTACCTTCTTTAATCACGAAAGTGTCGAAACCAGAACGCTTCATGTAGTTCAACACATCTTTGAATACATCCCCTGTAGCACGTAGTTCGCCCTGAAAACCCTGGCGACGAAGAAGTGCTGCAAATGAATAACCACGGCCATCATTAAAACCGGCAAACTCGATAAAGATTGCGTCTAGCTGGTCCAGTGGAAATTCATGGTTTTCAGGAGAAGCATCGACAGTTAAGTACAATGCTTTTTTACCTGATACATTGCCAATCTGGTCTAACTGGTCCACAGTCAGAACCACATCACCCTGCGGCAAAACACCATCTTCACCAATCAATTGATAGGTATTGTCTGCAATCGTGCCATCTTTAGAGAGCACTTGAAGTGCGGTATTAAGCATATGCACGCTCCTTGAAGGGTTGAATGCCGACACGGCGATAAGTATCGATAAACTCTTCACCATCCTGACGCAGGTCAAGATAAGTATTCAAAATTTCTTCTACGATATCCGGCACGACTTCGGCTGCAAATGATGGCCCAAGAATGTCACCAATTGACGCATCATGATCGGCATTACCGCCTAAAGTGATCTGGTAGAACTCAGCGCCTTTCTTGTCTACACCTAAAATACCGATGTTACCCACATGGTGATGGCCACAAGCATTCATACAACCTGAAATATTCAGATCCAGTTTGCCTAAATTGTAAATCGTATCCAGGTCATCAAAACGGCGTGAAATTGCTTCAGAAATCGGAATGGATTTCGCATTAGCCAAAGAACAGAAGTCACCGCCCGGGCAGCAAATAATGTCGGTCAAGAAACCGATATGCGCACGTGCCAGGTTGTTTTGGTCAAGGGTTTGCCATACAGCGAACAAATCTTTTTGTGGGACATCGACCAGGGAAATGTTTTGTTCATGCGTGGTACGCAGCTCACCGAAAGTGTACTGATCGGCAAGATCTGCAATCAGGTTCATTTCTTCTGTGCTGACATCACCCGGCGCAATCCCGGCACGTTTCAGTGAAATCGTCACGATACGATAACCTTTCACTTTATGTGCATTGGTATTGATGTTGAACCACTGTTTGAATTTTGGATATTGTGCAAATAGTTCAGTGAAATCTTCATCTGCATAATCTTGGTAGTCAAATGGCGTGAAGTTCTCATCCATTTTCGCCAAGGTGTCTGCATCGATTTTCAGTGTTTTAATCGTATGCGCAAATTCAGCTTCAACTTTCTCGGCAAATACTGCTGGTGTTAAAGCTTTTACCAGAATCTTGATACGTGCTTTATATTTGTTGTCGCGACGGCCATGCAAGTTATACACACGAAGGACTGCTTCCAGATAAGCAATCAGGTCTTCACGCGGCAAGAACTCACGGATAAAGCTACCAATCACTGGCGTACGGCCGAGACCACCACCGACTTTGATTTTATAGCCCATTTCGCCTGCTTCATTACGCACAATATACACACCGATATCGTGGAATGCAGTGGCTGCACGGTCAGTTTCTTCAAGCGCAGAGACTGCAATCTTGAATTTACGTGGCAAGAAAGCAAATTCCGGATGGAAGGTTGACCATTGACGGATCAATTCACAAGTCGGACGTGGATCGGCAATTTCACCTGCAACCACACCGGCATACTGATCCGTCGTGGTATTACGGATACAGTTACCTGAAGTCTGAATCGCATGCATTTGCACAGTGGCCAGTTCAGCCAGCATATCCGGCACATTTTCCAGCGCAGGCCAGTTAAACTGGATGTTTTGACGGGTCGAAATATGCGCGTAGCCACGGTCATATTCTTTTGCCAAATCAGCCACTTTACGAAGTTGTTTTGAGTTCATCAAACCATATGGCACGGCAATACGTAACATTGGCGCATAACGCTGTACGTACAGACCATTTTGCAGACGAAGCGGACGATACTCATCTTCAGTGAGTTTACCGGCTAAATAACGTTCCGTTTGGTCACGGAACTGTGCAACACGTTCATTAATCAGTTGCTGATCGAAATCAGTATATAAATACATGGCGTACAGCTAGTAGTTTCTATTATATCGCCGGCAAGGATAGCGAGATTGAACCTATCAATAAAATGCTTTTTATACATATTTCATAGCGGTTTTATTGATAAGCCTACCAAAGTTTCACGGATCTCAGTATTTACAGCATTCGATTAAATTTAAAGTAATAATGATTAAATTCTTCAATCATTATTACTTATTTTCATATAGGAAAAATTTTCTCAACTTCGGTTAACTATCTTATTAATACTTTAAAAATTCTACCAATTTTGGCTCTCTCCCAATTGCTGCCCTACAAATTCATAACGTATCGTTGAACGTGAAAATTTAATCGGGCAAGCCAGTTGTGCTTCGGTCTGCTGACTGCTGGATTTGAGTGGCACCTGTACGACCCATCCTCGCTGCTGGGCCAGATCAGAATGTAATGCTTCCTCAAGTTTGAGCACCGGTTCGACACAGACATCCAACGCGGCAAACAGCGTTTGCCATTCAGATAAAGACTTAGTCTTGATTTTATTCTGAATCGCCTGCTTCACTGCAGCATGATCTTCAGCGGCATAAGAAGCGCCTTTTTCCAGGAGAATCGGCAGCTCTAAAGACTGTGCCAGTCCCTGCATAAATTGTGGTTCCAGACTGCCAATCGACAGATAACGCCCATCTTGGGTTTCATAATAGTCGTAAAAAGTTCCGCCATTCAGATAGCCGGATTCTGGAGATTGATGCTGATTGCCAGCCAGACTGGCAGAAGCCGCCAGATTGCTCATCGTCACCACACAATCGGTCATGGAAATATCAATATATTGCCCTTTGCCACTTTGTTGGCGTTCAATCACCGCAGCCAGAATCGCAATCACAGCATGCATGGAACCACCCGCAACATCGGCAACCTGAATTCCCAAGGCAGGTGGACCATTTTCAATCCGGCCACTGTGTCCGGCAATTCCGGATAAAGCCAGATAATTAATGTCGTGCCCTGCCTTATCTTTATATGTGCCAGTTTGGCCATAACCGGTAATGGAACAGTAAATCAATTTTGGATTAATTTCGCTTAAGGTTTGATAATCTAAGCCTAGACGTTGCATCACCCCAGGACGGAATTGCTCAATCACAATGTCATAATCTGCAATCTTGGATTTGACCAGTTCGATATTTGCAGGATCTTTCAAATCCAGTGCAACCGATTGCTTGTTTCGATTCAGATAACTCTGTGAAGTGGCTTGTCCATTGGCAAAGGGTGGCATTAATCGCAACAGGTCCGGTCGGGTCGGTGATTCAATATGCACAACTTCTGCACCTAAATCAGCAAGATATAATGTGGCAAACGGGCCGGGTAAAAGTGTAGAAAAATCTAGGATTTTCAATCCTTTTAATACATATGACATTGGAGTATTTGCTCTACTTATATTGCTTTTTTCAGCATCTTAGGCACATAAATGCATAAAAACAATGTCATGTTCAGCCATTTACCTTGATAGTTTCGGCAATCTAATATGTAAGAAAATGGCAAAGGTATTCTTGTAAATTGCCATTGCTTTATTATTTTTCGTCATTTAGGTCAATTATTAGTGAACATTAAAGAGACTGAAGGATTAAACATGAGTCGTGATACGATCAGTATCCACTTCGTCAATGCAGCCTTATCTGGCGTTAAGCGTCTGGGCATGGATGTCGATACTTTATTGTCTCACGTCGGGATTGAAGCAGAATTGCTGCATCAGCCCAAAGCGCGTATTTCGCCTGAACAATATACCCGCTTTATTAAAATGTTGTGGATGGTAACCCAGGACGAGCATGTCGGCTTTGACAAACAGCAACGCCGTCTGGGTACGTTTGCGATCATGTGCCAGCTGATCATTCATGCCAAAACTCTGGGTGATGCACTGGAACTGTCTTCCCAGTTCTACAAACTCTTTGGTGATGACTGGTCGGTGACCCTGGAACGCGACAAACACGAAGCACGTCTGGTTCCGCTGATTCCAAATGCGATGGATCCGGATCATTTCATTACTGAAAGCATGCTGATGATCTGGCATGGCTTGGCGTCTTGGCTCATTGAGCGTCGCCTGCCACTGGAACGCGTGCATTTTAGTTATCCGCGTCCAGACCATGCCGATGAATATGATGCCTTATTCTTTGCGCCGGTAATGCAGTTCGATATGCCACGTACTGAAATCACTTTTGCTGCGGACTATCTGGACCTGCCAATTCGCCAGAATGAAGAAACTCTGGAAGAGTTTTTGAAAGCAGCACCGGCCCAACTGCTGGTGAAATTCAAAAATACCAATTCACTGACTTCTAGAATCCGTGATGTGCTGAAGAGCCAGATTGGTGAAGAAATGCCAACCTTGAATGATGTGGCATCGATGTTATATCTATCACCGCAAACCTTGCGTCGCCGTCTGGCAGCCGAAGGCAAAAGCTATCAAGGCGTGAAAGATGCATTGCGACGTGATGCCGCAATTCACCTGTTACTTAACCCTGATCTTACCCTTGAAGATGTCGCCCAACAGGTCGGTTTCAGTGAAACCAGTACCTTCCACCGTGCTTTCAAAAAATGGACAGGTGTGACTCCGGGTCTGTATCGTCAATTACATGGCTATCATTAATCAAGTAATGCCGCAAAAGAGCATGTAATAATAAAACCAGTTCTCTCCGCCTAAGCAAAAGCTTAGGCTTTTTTATAGCTAAAATTGGCTAAATCGCTCAAATGATCTGGCCCGTTCTCGTCATTGCACTTCAAAAATTAAGTATTACACTCGAGTCATTAGAATAATTTTCATCAAATCAATAAAAGGGACATGCTATGAGCGAGGCATATATTATTGACGCCATTCGTACGCCACGCGGAAAAGGCAAAAAAGATGGATCTTTACATCAGGTAAAACCCATTTCATTATTGACTGGCTTACTCAACGAACTTCAGGCTCGTCATCAGTTTGACACCGCAAAAGTAGATGATATCGTGCTCGGTTGTGTCACCCCAATTGGTGATCAGGGCGCCAATATTGCCAAAACGGCTGCCATCGCTGCTGGTTGGGATAATGATGTAGCGGGTGTGCAAATTAACCGTTTTTGTGCTTCCGGTCTGGAAGCTGTCAATCTGGCCGCACAAAAAGTCCGCTCTGGCTGGGAATATCTGGTTGTGGCAGGTGGAGTCGAATCCATGTCCCGCGTGCCGATGGGTTCTGACGGTGGTCCTTGGGCACTGGACCCTGAGACCAATATGGCCTGTGACTTTATTCCACAAGGTATTGGTGCAGATTTGATTGCCACGATTGACGGTTATACGCGTTCTGATGTAGATCAATTTGCCGAACAATCACAACAGAAAGCAGCTGCCGCTCAAGCCAATGGTTATTTCAACGCCTCTGTTATCCCGGTAAAAGACAAAGCTGGTGTAGTAATCCTGGACAAAGACGAATTTATCAAACCGACAACGACTGCAGAAGGCCTAGGCAAACTCAATCCAAGTTTCGCCACTATGGGACAAATGGGCTTTGATGCAATTGCCCTGCAAAAATATCCTGAAGTGGGTGCTGTCAATCATGTGCATCATGCCGGGAATTCTTCAGGAATTGTCGATGGCGCGGCTGTGGTTTTGATCGCATCGGAACAAGCAGTAAAAGAACAAGGTCTGAAGCCACGTGCCAAAGTACTGGCGACGGCACTGGTCGGTGCAGATCCAACCATTATGCTGACCGGCCCTGCCCCGGCTGCTCGTAAGGCCTTGGCTAAGGCGGGTTTAACGATTGATGATATTGACCTGTTTGAAGTCAATGAAGCTTTTGCTGCCGTGGTGATGCGCTTTATCAATGAAATGAAGATTGATCCTGCCAAGGTGAATGTCAACGGCGGTGCAATTGCCATGGGACATCCACTCGGTGCGACTGGTGCGATGATTTTAGGGACATTACTGGACGAGTTAGAACGCCAGGGGAAAAAACGTGGATTAGCCACACTTTGCGTGGGTGGTGGTATGGGCATCGCAACCATTATTGAACTGGTATAAGGAGAAAAATAATGAGCGCAATTCAATATCAAAAAAATGAAGATAATATTGTTATTTTAACGTTTGATTCTCCAAACCAGTCTGCCAATACCATGAATGCCGACTTTCGTACGGCACTAGATGAAGTCGTTGTCCAGTTACAAGCAGATGAAGATATTGCCGGGATTATTTTCCGTTCAGCGAAAAAAACTTTCTTTGCTGGCGGCGATCTGGATGAACTGATTCAAGCCACTCCTGAGCATGCAACTGAATTCTTCAATATGATTGAAGAGATGAAAGCCAAACTACGCTATATCGAAACTCGCGGTATTCCTGTGGTTGCTGCACTGAATGGTACAGCGCTTGGCGGGGGCTGGGAAATTGCCTTGTGTGCCCATCATCGTATTGCCCTGAATGACCCTAAAAGCAAATTTGGCCTACCTGAAGTCACACTGGGTTTATTACCAGGTGGCGGTGGTATCGTCCGTAGCGTCCGCCTGCTCGGTCTGCAAAATGCCCTTCCTTTATTAATGGAAGGCAAACAGTTTGGAGTCGATAAAGCCAGATCTTTAGGGTTGATTCATGAGATCGCAGACAGTACAGATGAATTGCTAGAAAAGGCCATTGCCTGGATCAAAGCCAATCCAAAATCTCAGCAGCCATTCGATGTAAAAGGCTATAAAATTCCGGGTGGTAGCCCTTCGACACCAGCAGTTGCCCAGATGCTGGCAATTGCTCCGGCGATGCTGCGCGATAAAACCAAAGGCTGCTACCCTGCACCTGAAGCGATCATGTCGGCTGCGGTAGAAGGTGCACAGGTCGATGTCGATACTGCCCTGACCATTGAATCGCGTTACTTTACTTATTTGGCGACCAGTCAAATTTCTAAAAATATGATTGGCACTTTCTGGCATGGTCTGAATGCAATCAAGTCCGGTGCCAGTCGCCCTCAAGATATTGAAAAGTGGAAAGCCACTAAAGTCGGTATTTTAGGTGCAGGCATGATGGGTGCTGGGATCGCCTATGCCACTGCCAGCACAGGCATTCCAGTAGTTCTGAAAGATATTTCATTAGAAGCGGCTGAAAAAGGCAAATCCTATAGCCAGAAACTGCTGGATAAAAAAGTCGCTCAAGGGCGTTTATCAGCCGAGAAACGAGATCATTTTTTAAGCCTGATTCAAACAACTGCATCGAATGAAGATCTAGCGGGTTGTGACCTGATCATTGAAGCCGTCTTTGAAAATCCCGCGCTCAAGGCTCAAGTCACGCAAGAGGCAGAGCAATATCTTGCCAGCAACGGGGTGATGGCTTCGAATACCTCGACCCTGCCGATCACAGAGTTAGCCCAGGCTTCAAGAAATGATCAGAACTTTATCGGCCTGCATTTCTTCAGTCCGGTCGATAAAATGCAGCTGGTGGAAATTATCAAAGGTAAAAATACCTCGGCAGAAACGCTGGCCAAAGCTTTCGATTTCGTGCAGCAGATTGGCAAATTACCGATTGTGGTGAATGACAGCCGTGGTTTCTTTACTAGCCGCGTGTTTGGTACCTTTATACAGGAAGGTTTACGCCTGCTGGCAGAAGGTGTACATCCGGCACGAATTGAAATGGCTGCACTCAAAGCCGGTATGCCAGTGGGCCCGTTGGCGATTCAGGATGAAGTGTCCTTGACCTTATCTGAACATGTAGCCAATGAAAGATATAAAGCTTTAGAAGCACAAGGTCAGACCATCCCTAAATCACCTGCGGATGATGTGATTCACAGCATGATTCACGAATTTAACCGTAAAGGTAAGGCTGCAGGCGCAGGTTTTTATGATTATCCGGCCAATGCCAAAAAGCAGCTCTGGTCTGGTCTTAGCCACTGGAAAAAAGACAACGATATTTCTGAACAGGAAATGATTGATCGCTTCCTGTTTGTACAGGCACTGGATACGGTTCGCTGTCTGGAAGAAGGTGTTTTGGAATCTGTGGTCGATGCCAATGTCGGTTCCATTTTTGGCATTGGCTTTGCCGCCTGGACGGGCGGTGCAGTACAATTCCTGAATCAGTATGGTTTAGCCAAAGCCGTGACCCGTGCCAAAGTACTTGAAAATAAATATGGCGAACGCTTCAAAGCCCCACAACTCCTCAGAGATCGTGCAGCACATGCCCAGCCGATTCAATAATTTGAGCACTTAAATAAAAAGAGGAACGTGTTTCCTCTTTTTTTATGATCCAGATTGGGCTTAAGCACTGGATAGACTCATCTGATGACAGATTTCGATCTGCTTTTTGATCAATTTATGTTATAAAGTTACATAAGTTTGGTATCCACGTGGGTAAAACCTATGACTGATCACAGTTCACCTGAAAAATCTCCTTGGGGTTGGAAAGCACTTATTATCTTCTGTATTTTAGGTGGATTATTCATGCTTATTTTTTGGCTCGCGATAAGTAATGAACCGGATTACATGCCAAGCCAGCAAAATAAACAGACTACCCAGCAGCATGCTTTTAAAAATGCACCAACGATGTCTCCAGAAGCGCTTGCCAAAGCTCAGGCAGATCGTGAAGCACGTGAAGCTGCCAATGTGGCTCCTACAGGTACGACAGCCGCTGAACACAATATGTCAGCTGAAGAACATGCCAATATGGATAATGCCGAGCACAGCTCAAATGCAGCGCATGGCCACTAATTCAGATTCAGGCTATGCATCAAAAAGCGAGGTCAATGCCTCGCTTTTTTGTATTTGAAGGGCTGAAAATTAGGGTGTGTTGACACTTTTAGCTTAAAAAAATAGCGAAGTAGTAAAATCAAATCGCCAAACCCAATTTTACTATTCGCTATGCCTCGTACCATGCTGACAGATCAACACTGGCAAAAGTTGAAAGTTATTCTGCGTAATTTATCCATTCACCACAACTCAAATTTACGCAATTTTATTGAAGCTATTCTCTATAGAATTAGAACAGGCTGTCCGTGGCGAGATATTCCTTGTTGTTTTGGTCATTCAAACTCTATTTTCAAACGTTTTAATCGTTGGTCAAGCAGCGGTAAGTTACTTAGATTATTCAAATTACTAGCCTCATGCCCCGATATGGAGTGGATTTTTATTGATGGCTCTCATGTACGTGCTCATCAACATTCTGCCGGCATAGCGAATCAATCTATTTCTAAAAGTGTAGGAGGAAACTCCTCAAAAATACATTTGATTGTTGATGCACATGGCAATCCTATTGATTTCATGATTACCGATGGAACCACACATGATGTTAAAGTTGCACCTGATTTAATATCAACATTAGATTTAAAAGAGACAAAAGTGGTATGCGCAGATAAAGGCTATGATTCAGAACCACTGCGTGAACAGATCAGGAAAACAGGGACTAAAGCGAATATACCAAAGAAAACAAATAGCCAATCGAACAATGACCATATGGACTGGTATTTATATAAAATCAGGCATTTAGTTGAAAATATGTTTTGTAGATTAAAGCAATTTAGAGGAATAGCTACTCGATATGACAAGCTCAAAAGAAATTATCAAAGTTCTGTTGCTTTAGCCTGTATATTTTTATGGCTACCTTTATAGGGTTAATTATGAACAGTAAATGTCAACAGACCCTAAAGTTTTAAATACATATCAATATGCGGAATACCACAATCCAGATATTCCTCACCTTGAGCTTCAAATCCCAGCGCTTGATAGAAGCCAATGGCATGCACTTGCGAAGATAGCTTGACCAACTCACGCTGCTCTGCACGCGCATAGTCAATCACGGCCTGCATCAAGCGCTGACCAACACCTAAACCGCGTGTTGTTGCTAGGACTGCAACCCGACCGATACTGTTATTTGACAATAAGCGTGCTGTAGCAATCGCCTGATCCTGCTGAAAAACAATGAAATGTACAGCAACCACATCCTCAGCATCCCACTCATCTTCAGCTGCAATATGCTGTTCTTGAATAAACACGGCTTCACGAATCGCTTTGGCATACACTGCCAAAGCTTTCCAGCTGCCGGACACTATTTTCAGTTCTGGGTTGTTTAGCATTTAGAACCCATTCCCTGCTGATCCCACTGGTCATTGAGCAACAATTCCAGTGAATGTTTCTGGATACCATACATCTCTTTTAAGGCCTGAATTTGTGCCAGAACCGCCTGATCAGGTTGTTGATAGTCTTTACGTTTTGTCGCCAGAATCATTTTATTTTTACTGGTATGTTCCAGCGCCACAAATTCAAAAACTTTGGTTTCATAACCATAAGCTTTGAGCAGTAAAGCACGAATGGTATCGGTCAACATTTCTGCCTGCTGTCCGGCATGAATACCAAACTGTAACATCGGGCTGAGGACTTTTGGCGCCTGCAACTGCGGACGCAATTCCTTATGACAACACGGTGCACACATGATCATCTGCGCATTCAGGCGAATCCCGCTATGAATCGCAAAATCTGTTGCTACATCACAAGCATGTAAGGCAATCATCACATCCAGACGTTCCGGTGCATAAGTACGGACATCCCCCTGGAAAAAGTCCAGCTGATCAAAACCAGATTGCTGCGCGACATTCTGGCAGAATTCAACCATTTTCGGATTAAGCTCTACCCCGGTGACATACGGCGTTTGACCATGTTTTTGCATATAGTCATATAAAGCACAAGTCAGATAGCCCTTACCCGAACCAAAATCCACCACGCGCAGGCCTTCAGCCTGTGGCTTAATCTGTGCCAATGCACCTGAGAAGATTTCTACAAACTTATTAATCTGCTTCCATTTACGCGCCATGCTCGGAATGATTTGCGCTTTTTGATCGGTAATACCGAGATATTGGAGAAAGATGCTGTCCTGATCGACATAACGTTGTTTAATCCGGTCATGGCCTTGTTCAGCAGGCTTCACCTGATTCATCGTGGCTTTATGTTTGCTACGCGTTAACATGGCTTTTTTCTTGTTTTTTTTCAGCTGTAATTCTTCATCTACTGTCATCAGATTGGCCTGTTTGCAACACGCCAGTAGTGAAGTAACCTGGAATAATGCTTCATCTAAAGGATAATTTTTCGTGACATCCTGCGTCTTGTAACGATATAGACAGCTCAATACGCGCTGTTCATTTAATGTAATGACTCGCAAGGTCATTTTCTCTAAATCCTGCAGTTCACCTTTATACTGGCTTAAGATCAGGCGATCAAATTGATTCCTTTCAACAGCTTGCTGAAAGGTATCCAAGAATTGCTGTTCCTGATCTGAGAGAGTTGCCAACGTTGACATAGATAAAACCTGAAATGAATTGCGCATCAAGTTTAAATCTTCTTAACCTAAAAGCAAAATTGAATTACTATACAAGTGTATATTTGAAAAAGAATGACAATCATGCAGAATGCTCCACTGGTTCCAGATTATGATCAAAATGAGGAACGGATTAACTATATTAGTCATGGTGTAGGTGCCGGGCTGTCCATTATTGCCGGTATTCTTTTGATTATTAAAGGGTCTTACCTGAGTACTGGACAATGGATTGGTCTTTGGGTTTATGCACTGAGCATGATTCTGTTATTTTCTGCTTCCATGCTTTACCACATGGCCACTGCAGCAGACCGCCGTTATTTTTATAAAAAAATCGATCATACTGCGATTTATTATTTAATCGCCGGAACTTATACCCCTTTCCTATCGATTGCCATTCCGACCGCCAAAGCCCAGTATTTATTGATTGCTCTCTGGGTGATTGCTCTTCTTGGTACACTTTTCAAGTTCGTTTTCATTCATTGTTTTCAGAAACTTTCTTTGGCGGCTTATCTGGCCATGGGCTGGCTGGCGCTGCTGGTGATTGATGATATGCAGCAATATTTAAGTGCTCAATCTTTAACCTTTCTCATCATTGGTGGACTCGCTTATACCGTGGGTGCATTGTTTTACGCTTTAAAAAGAGTAAGATATACCCACGCTATCTGGCACATATTTGTATTGATAGGCGCAGGATCACATTTTCTGTCTATCTATCTTTACGTGATTTAATCATCTCCTTTTTCATTTCAGTGACCCTGAGCGAGTTGAAGCGAGAAGATTGCAGTTGTTTTTTTAAAAAATTACGCCTTTTTTAAAAAGATTACGCTTTTAAAACTAAGTTTTTTTATTTTTAGTAAGTGTAAGGTTTTCCATGGCGTCGTCTAATTCTGCTGCTCAGCCAGCACAAAATTCAAAATTTCGCGTTTTAACAGCGAGCTTGGTAGGCACCACAATCGAATTCTTCGATTTTTATATTTATGCCACCGCTGCTGTCATTATTTTTCCGTATCTGTTCTTCCCTACCAGTACAGATCCGATGACCGCAACCATTCAGTCTCTTGCGACTTTTGCCATTGCCTTTATTGCCCGTCCGATTGGTGCAGCATTATTTGGTCATTTAGGTGACCGGATCGGACGAAAAGCCACCTTGGTCGCTGCTTTGCTGACTATGGGGATTTCAACCGTTGCGATTGGTCTATTGCCAACTTATGCGCAAATCGGAATTGCTGCGCCACTGTTACTTGCACTGTGCCGTTTAGGTCAGGGCTTGGGTCTGGGTGGTGAATGGTCAGGTGCGGTACTTCTTGCAACTGAAAATGCCCCGGAAGGCAAACGTGCCTGGTACGGCATGTTCCCGCAACTGGGTGCTCCAATCGGCTTTATTCTGGCAACAGGTTCTTTCCTGACCCTTGGCGCTTTCATGTCTGAAGCTGACTTTATGGCGTGGGGCTGGCGTATTCCGTTTATCTCAAGTGCCTTGTTGGTGATTGTCGGTTTATGGATTCGTCTAAAATTGCATGAAACCCCTGCTTTCCAGAAAGTGCTGGATAAACAGAAAGAAGTGAATGTTCCTTTTGTTCAGGTATTCAAAAAGCATTCTCGTATGCTGGTTCTGGGTACGATTGCTGCAATCTGTACTTTCGTTGTGTTCTACCTGACTACGGTATTTGCGCTGCAATGGGGAACAAAACAACTCGGTTATTCTCGTGAAGAATTCCTGCAATTGCAATTAGTTGCAACCCTATGTTTTGCTGCCTTTATCCCGCTTTCAGCAGTATTGGCTGAGAAATTTGGCCGTAAGACCACTTCGATTGCGGTATGTGTCATTTCTGCGATCTTCGGTATCTTCTTTGCAGATATGCTTGAATCTGGCAGCACTTTGGTGGTGTTCCTGTTCTTGTGTATTGGTCTGGCGATCATGGGCTTAACTTATGGGCCAATCGGTACTGTATTGTCTGAAATCTTCCCGACTTCAGTACGTTACACAGGTTCTGCATTGACCTTTAACTTGGCAGGCATTTTCGGCGCATCATTTGCACCGTTAATCGCAACCAAGCTGGCAACAGCCTATGGTTTGTCTGCAGTCGGTTATTATCTGACCGCAGCATCTATCCTGTCACTTGTCGCGTTTTTGCTGATTCGTGAAACCAAGAATGATGATGTAAATAATCAGATCTAAGATTTTAGATTGATTCAAAAGCCAGCACTTGATGCTGGCTTTTTTTATGATTTCACAACAAAACTCGGCTACTTATCTCGTTAAATTTGCTCAACAATCAAATGAACTCAATTTAAAAAAATGAGGCAAGGCCATGCAGGATCTTATTGAATACCTCTCGCAGGAGCAGTTGGTCAATATCATTATTTTGCTGGAAGATGATAAAAAATTAGAAGCTGTTCGCTATATCACCGAGAATACACCCTTGGATGAAGCTCAGGCGCTGCAAGTGATTGATGAAATTGTGCAGGAACATGATGTGGTCATGAAGCATGAGAGTATCGGTCCACGCTTTAGTGATGATGCCGGTGATATCGACCTGGTGACACCGCCACTGGAAATCCCCACCCATCCTAGTTTGAGTACACCGACAGAAGCTGAAATCACTGCGCAACAATTACGTGAAAATGTGCCAACCCGAAAAATTGAAAAGAAAATCTGGATGATGGCGGCCGTCGCAGTGGTCTTGCTGATTCTGGTCTGGATCATCAGTTAACGCGGTACAGAATGCCGGCTGAATTTAAATCAGTTCAATAATATCAATGGTAGGCGGCACCCGGAAACGGAAAGGTACACCGACCAAACCGGTACCGACAGTCACGAACACATCTGCATGTTCATGACGGTACATGCCCTTTTTATGTCCCAAAATTGAAACCTTTTTCATGACGTAATTAGTTAGCCAAGGCAGCTCTACCTGTCCGCCATGAGTATGCCCGGACAGCATCAGAGGACGCGTTGGCAGTTTTGGAATCATATCGACCGTATCAGGGTTATGCGAAAGAATGACCCAAGGCTTGTCCTGAGGCAAGTCTGGCAAACTGCGCATATCGGCTTTACCAGCCCAGAGGTCGCCTACGCCCAAAAGTCGGAATTCATCAAATTCGACAATTTGACCTTCAATATCCATAACCTGATTGACTTGCAATGCATAGTGCAATAACTCTCGAATCGGCGGTCCGGGATATTGCTCATCGTGATTACCATTGACTGAATAGACCGGAGCGTGAATCTCTTTTAAAACCGCCAGTTCCTGTGCCAGTTTATTTTCTGGCTCGTAAGTCCAGTCGCCAGCAACCACCACCAAATCAGGTTGAATATGATTTAATTTGTGTACAATTTGTCGCAACTGACGCTCATGACCCGAAAACAGACCGATATGCAAATCTGCAATCAGGGCGATTTTTACTGGCTGCTTTAAACGTTTATCTGCATTGATCTGATATTGTGTCGTTTTCACTTGAATTAAATGTGGCTCGATAAAGCGTGCATAAGTCAAAACCCCACTCAGCAAAAATACAAAAATAGCTTCATGCAGCGAATAATACCCCGTCCATCCAGCATAAATACTGAAGAAAACCAAAGGGATTAATAAATAGGCAAGATAAAACGCCAGCAAATGACCAAAAGCTTTAAAGGGATGAATGGTTTCGGTACGTGATTGGCTCGACCATGCCTGAGCCACAGCCCAGATGGCTAAAATCGCCATTCCTAGATAAAAATAAAACAGTACGGAATTCGAATCCCACATAAATTGGCCTTATTCAGTCGAGCAGCAGATTACTGGCTTTATATTTATCTTTTCATAGCTGGCAATTATACTCAATTCTAATTTTTCATTCTTCGACTTATATGGCCACTGCTCCCCGCGATCAAGTTCATCTTCAATCCTCAAGTTTTATACGCACTCATCGCTATAAAGCCGGCATTTTACTGAGCTGTAGCCTGGTACTGGGTCTGCCTGCGTGTAGCACCTTACCCAAGCAAACCGAACAGCCAAGCCAGATGGCATTTGAAACGGATACATCGCGAACCAGCCTGGCACAAATTGTTGAACCTTTACGTGATCAGAACATCGGGTTGACCGGTTATCGCGTGCTGTATGATCCGCTTGAAGCACTGGCTGCGCGGATTCAGCTGATTAATAAAGCGGAACGCAGTCTGGATCTGCAATATTACATTTGGGATAATGACCGAATCGGTGCCCTCGCCCTGCATGCGATTATTCAGGCAGCGGATCGTGGCGTAAAAGTGCGCCTGTTGATGGATGACAATAATGCCAAGAAAATGGAAGGGATTTATCTGGCCTTAAACCAGCATCAGAATATCGATGTCAAACTGTATAATCCCTATCGCTTTCGTAAATACCGCGCCATGGACATGGTGCTGGATTTAAAGCGCATTAACCGCCGCATGCACAATAAAAGTTTTATTGCCGATAACCAGATTGCCTTGATTGGCGGCCGCAATATGAGCAACCAGTATTATAATGTCAGTGAAAGCTATCAGTTCTCTGATGTCGATGTGATGCTGGTCGGTGCGGCATCGGATGAAATCATTCATTCCTTCGATGAATACTGGAATGATGATTATGCCTATCCGGTGCAAGAGGTTGTGAATCCACGGCATCATGGCTTACGTTTTCCAAGTTTAAAAGAACAGCTAGAAACCCATAGTCAGGATCCAGCGACTCAAAATTATCTGGATCTGGCCAATCGTTCCAGAGCCTTTGACCAATGGCTGGAACAAAACATTCAGCTGGATTGGGTGGAAGCTGAAGTGGTCAAAGATCCACCGAGCAAAATCAAAGCCAAGGCCAAAACCGAAGAACACCTGAATTTCCAGTTATTACAGCGCCTGGAAAAACCTGAACAAAGTGTCGATATTGTCTCTGCCTATTTTGTCCCGGAAAAAATTGGTGCAGACCGTTTAAAGAAACTGGCGAATGAGAATATCAAGGTTCGCGTCCTGACCAACTCTTTTAAGGCCAACGACGTTGCCGTGGTGCATGCCTTTTATGCCAAATATCGTCAGGATCTATTGGAAAATGGGGTGCAGCTGTATGAGTTCTTGGCAGCGCCAGAAGCTAATCACCTAAATGCCAATACTGAGGAAATTTCGAAAAAAGCTAAAGTCAGCCTGAAAGGACTGAGCCGTTCCAGCCTGCATGCCAAACTGATGGCACTGGATCAAAAACAGGTGTTTATTGGTTCTTTTAACTTTGATCCGCGTTCAGCCTATTTGAATACTGAAATTGGCGTGTTGCTGAACAGTCCGTCTTTGGCACGTGCAGTACACGACACCATGGACAAAAATTTAAGCAAATATGCGTATAAACTGGTGCTGGATGCGAATCAGAACATTAACTGGAAAATCAAGAAAGCCAATGGTGACGTTCAAACGTTTACCAAAGAACCAAAAATGAAATGGTATCAGAAAGCTGGACTTAAACTGGTGTCGTGGCTGCCTATTGAAGGCTTTATGTAAGTTTGATTCTTTGAACAAAAACCATAAAAAAGCCTCTTATTGAGGCTTTTTTAATACCCGTGACTGAAGTTCAACTAGGCCAGTCTGCATTTTTTCTTGGACCACACGGGTCAGGCTTTCAACCGTATGCCCTTCCGTGGCAATTGCAGGTAAAGCCACTAAATGTGCAATGACTTGCGGCATTTCCAGTACTTTTTTGACATGGGCAGCAAAACTGATGTCATTGACAAACGGCGCAACCATATCCAGTTCACCCTGCTGATTCACATAACAAATCAGACAGATTTGTACAGGACGCTGCGCTTCAATCGCGGCGCCTAAAATCCGGCCGTGCACTTTTTTGATGGCTCGCCCATCAGAAGTCGTCGCTTCAGGAAAGAACAGCACCGGAATATTCTGTTTCAGGAAACCGGTAATTTGTTCACGAATCCTGACGGAATCTCCTGAACCACGTTTAATAAATAAGGTGCCACCACCCTTGGCCAATTTGCCTAGAATTGGCCAGTTCTCAATTTCTGCTTTCGCCAGAAAAAATACGCGTGCCCCTGAACCCAGAACTGCAATATCGAGCCAGGACACATGGTTACTGACCCATAAGGCGGGTTCACGCGGAATCTCGCCATGTACCCGCACTTCGATATTGAATACTTTGCATAACTGGCGGCAAAAATGTTGCACATAGCGAGTATTGGTCGGGTTATTCGGATTTTTATATAAGCCATGACGAAAAACCAAATAGAACCCCTCACTGATGGTGGCCAATGAGGCGGTAATTTTCCGGCTATACAGAAAAAACTTGGCCAAGCCTTCGATATCTGGAGTCTGGTTTTGTACAGTTGAGTTCATAAAAACGTCATTAAATCCTAAGCGAGATACAGGGAATATCCACGAATTAAACTCATTCTATACTGTTCATTCGCAACTTGCATTGATAATAAAAATCGACCAATAACATCTATATCTTCAATTTTAATTGGATTAAAAAATCATTCAAACTAAAACTATCGAAATATTAGATTGAAAAGGATCGTAGCCATGCCAGATCAAACCCAGCCCGCGAACGACACACCTCAGCCTTTACAAGTGCTCAAATATATTTTGGGCGGCACCTTCATCTATGCCGTGGTACTGGTAACACTTGCACAACTGTTTATCAGCGCACTTTAAACCAAAGCGGCGCTAATTCAGTATCTGCACAGCCCTTTTTCAACTACACTAAAGTTTTCAAGTGGAGATTGGCCTGAGTGGAATATTTACAACAACATCGAGGGAGAGAGCGCGTCATTCTGGTGAGTGTCAGCGTACAAATGCTGGATGACCTTGATGCTGAAGAGTTTCGTTTGCTGGCCCAGTCTGCAGATACTGAAATTCTCGAACATATTTATGCTCAGCGGGTGAAACCCGATGCCAAATTTTTTATCGGCTCCGGCAAGGCAGAAGAAATCGCTGAACGTGTTGAAGAGCTGGAGGCCAATCTGGTCATTTTTGACCATGCCCTAACCCCAGCCCAAGCCCGTAATCTGGAACAGGTGATTAAATGCCGCGTGGTCGATCGTACTGAACTGATTCTGGATATTTTTGCCCAGCGTGCCCGTACCTATGAAGGTAAGCTGCAAGTCGAACTGGCACAGTTACAACATTTATCTTCACGTTTAATTCGTAGTCGTGGCAATCTCGACAGCCAGAAAGGCGGGATCGGTTTACGTGGCCCGGGTGAAACCCTGCTTGAAACAGACCGCCGTTTGCTGCGTATCCGTATGGGACAACTCAAGGCACGCATTGATAAAGTCCGCCAGACCCGGATGCAAGGCCGTGTTGCCCGTCAAAAAGCAGCTGTTCCAACAGTATCTTTAGTCGGCTATACCAATGCCGGCAAGTCGACCCTCTTTAATTTACTCGCCAACAGCGATGTCTATGCAGCCAATCAGCTGTTTGCAACCTTGGACCCTACTTTACGGCGTCTGGAATGGGATGGGATCGGCAATCTGGTGCTGGCCGATACGGTCGGTTTTGTCCGTAATCTTTCACATTCTCTGGTGGAATCCTTTAAAGCAACTTTGGAGGAAACCGTAGAAGCCACGCTGTTACTGCATGTCATTGATTCAAGCAGCCCAGAAATGCTGGAGCAGATTGAAGCTGTAGAAAAAGTCCTGAAAGAAATTGGTGTCGATGTTCCGATCCTGCAGGTTTACAATAAAATTGACTGTAGCGGTGACGAGGCCAAAATTATTTATCGACGTCCGGGTGAGCCAGAACGTGTCTATGTTTCAGCATATAGTGGCGAAGGAATTGACCTGCTGCGTAAAGCAGTACATGAGTCCTTGATGGGGCAACTACAGTCTTTCGATTTAATCTTGAAACCCGCTTATGGCAAGCTGCGCAACCAGCTCTATGGTCTGAATGTGATCCAGTCAGAACATTATGATGATGAAGGCCAGTTGCATCTGCATATTCGAATTGCCCCACAGAAACTGGAACAGTTGATTAAACAGGCGCATTTACCTTTAGATGAAATCCTGGGCAAACAGGCGCAGCAATTTCAACGTCCACTGGAAGCGTTTGAAATCCAGTCAAAGATCGAGTAAAACTTGATAAGTAAACTTATTAATATTAATGATCATAGCAATGAACTGGATAAAACGAATAGATTGGCCGGCATGGATCGGCACCCTTTTACTAATTATTGTCTTTCGGGAAGCTTCAGTCTGGTTAATGACCCAACTGAATCATCCTGAATTAGGTAATCTGGTCGGATTATTGAGCCTTTTAATTGCGCTGTTTACCTGGCGCTATTTTGGCAAGCTTCCTGCTCGCCTGGTCGATACCAATAACAAGCTCATGAAGGAAAGCGCCTTTGCCTTCCTGCCTGTCAGTGCAGGTGCACTGATGATGCTGGTACATATGGGCCAGAAAATTCCGGCCTTTCTGTTCATCATGTTTTTCAGCACCCTGATTCCTTTATGGATTTACGCCAAAATGGCCAAGCGCTGGTTATAGGAGTTCCGCATGTTATCTATTTTGTATGGCTTTGCGGTTACCCTCATCGCCTATCTGATTGCCAAACCCTGTAACCGGTTCATTCCGCAAATTCCCGTCATCGTGTTCAGCATGTTCTTTGTACTGGTGATTTTATTTGCGCTCGGCATTCCCTATGAAAATTACATGGATGAAGTTAATCCACTCTTTAACCATTTACTCGGCTATGTGACCGTCGCATTGGCTATCCCTCTGGCCGCGATGCGCTATGATGACCTGCCGCTCAAGGCCATTATCGGCATTTTAGTTTTTGCCAGTATTAGTGCTGTCGCCTTGCCGATGGGACTGGCTTATCTGCTGCATATGTCCTCTGCAGACATTATGGCGTTTGCTACCCGTGCCGTGACTACTCCAATTGCGATTAATATTGCCACCCTGCTGGATGCACCCATCAGCATGGTCATTTTGATCGTGATTCTTTCTGGTGTGATTGGTGCAGCTTTTTCTCCATTTATTCTGAGACATATCAATGATGAGCGCGCTTCCGGACTGGCTTTAGGACTGGCCGCGCATGCTATTGGTACAGCTCAGGCCTGGCAGCGCGGCAGTGTTGCAGGTCGTTATGCTGCTTTTGGCATGGCGGTAAATGCGGTCTTTACCGCGATCTGGTTGCCAACTTTTATACTTTATTTGCAAAAAATGTGACTAGTGAATCAAATTATTCATTTGTTTTATAGGGTAATCGTTCTTACTATAGAGTAAGAACACTAATCTCACCTAGGAACAGATATATGAAAAAGGTTCAATTCTTTTCAACTTTACTTTTAGCCTCTTTCAGCCATCTGGCCTTTGCCTCTGACCTTTCAGGCACATGGAGAAATATTGACGACAAAACTGGTTCGCCTAAAGCATTCCTCGAAATTCGTGAGACGGCTTCCGGCGTCTATGCTGCCAAGATCACAAAAATTACCCCGCGTCCTGGATATACCCCGAAAGAAAACTGTGTGTCCTGTCCTGCACCTTATACCAATAAACCTATTCTCGGTCTGGATGTGCTCACTGGCTTAAAGCACGTCGGCAATAACAGTTTTGCTCAAGGCAAGCTGCTTGATCCATTATCAGGGAATCTTTATAACACCAAGGCAAAATTAAGTGCCAATGGGAAACGTCTGATCCTACGCGGCTATATCGGCGTTTCAGCACTAGGCCGTAGTCAAACCTGGATTAAGCAGGATTAATTCCTGCTTTATTAAATAAAATGTGACGGGGTTATGCTTTAGTAGATAGAAGCTTGCATTTTAATGCATTAAGTTGTATGAATATTAAACATATGCTTTTTTCATGCAATATATATTATGAAAGTGTATTAACGTAGTTTGCGTCAACATTCACCACATGGAATTAGGTGAATGTTCATAAAAAAATAAGGATAAGGATATCGCATGTATAAAATCGCAATTTTAACTGTTTTTTCAGCTTCTTTATTCACAGGCTCTATGGCCTTTGCTCAGGAGTTATCTGGTCTTTGGCAACAGATTGATGATAAAACCGGCTCACCTAAAGCATTGATTGAAATGAAAACGCAGGCTGATGGCTCCTATACCGGAACGATTAATAAAGTCACACCTCGCCCAGGTTATACACCACGGGAAAAATGTGTCAAATGTCCACCACCTTATACCGATAAACCGATTTTGGGATTAGACGTTATTAAAGGACTGAAACCCACCACCAAAAATAACTATGCACATGGCCGGGTACTCGATCCACTCACCGGCAAAATTTATGATTTAAAAGGGCGGATTTCTGCCAATGGGAAACGACTGACTTTACGTGGATATATCGGGATCTCTGCGATTGGTCGCACACAAACCTGGATTCGCCAGGATTAATAAAAACAGCACTTTTGTGTTGGGGATATTTTATTCATCTATAAAAAAGGCATAAATATAATGAAACAAACTAAATTAGGATTAATGTTCATCGCTGCACTGATGACTGGGACTGCTTATGCACAGGATCTGACGGGCATCTGGCAGCAAATTGATGATAAAACCGGCTCACCAAAAGCAATTATTGAAATTCGTCAAAATGATAATGGGACTTTTGCTGGAAAAATTATCAAAGTGACTCCACGTCCAGGCTATACTCCACAAAAGACCTGCAATAAATGTCCCGCGCCTTATACCAATCAGCCGATCATGGGCATGGATGTATTGACTGGTTTAAAACATGTGGAAGGCACCAACAATTATGAAAAAGGTAAAGTGATTGATCCATTGGCAGGTAAAGTTTATGACGCTCGAGTGCGTCTAAATGCCAATGGTAAACGTTTAACCTTGCGTGGTTATGTGGGTGTGTCCGCTTTAGGCCGTAGCCAGACCTGGATTCGCCAAGATTAATACCTAATTCTCATTATTCAAAAAAGCTGCCAAATTGGCAGCTTTTTTTAGTGTATCAACTCTATAGTATTCAGATAAGTGTTGACTATTTTAGTAAGATTTCTAACATGAGCGGGCGATGATAAAAATTCTTTGGAATGACTCTCTATGTTTAAAAAAATATTACTTGCCGCGCTTACAGCAGGATGTATGACGAATTTGTGGGCAGACGATATTACCGGGACCTGGCAACAAATTGATGATAAAACGGGGGCGGCTAAAGCGATTATCGTCATTAGCAAAGAAGCAAATAATACCTATTCAGGCAAAATTGTAAAAATCACGCCTCGCCCAGACTATAATCCACGTGAAAAATGCAATAACTGCCCTGCACCTTATACCAATCAGCCTATTTTAGGCATGACCATTTTAAAAGGCCTAAAACTGGTTGAAGGCACCAAAAATTATGACAAAGGTCGTATTATCGATCCATTGGCAGGTAAAATTTATGATGCAAAAATGCGTTTAAACAATACCGGTAAACGTTTAACCTTACGTGCCAGTATGGGCGTTTCAGTTCTAGGCCGTAACCAGACCTGGATTCGTGCAGACTAATCAAGAATCCAAGAATTAAAAAAGCCACGTGATCACGTGGCTTTTTATTGGATACACTTAGATCACCGGATTATCAACCGCGAACATCTGCTGATCTTCCAGGCGGAAGGCCATCAGTTGATTACCCCAGACACAACCGCCATCTACATTCTGAATCTTGTTCGAAATGGTTTTACCGTTCAAGGCGGCCCAGTGACCAAACAGGATCTGATGAGTTTGTGCGGCCTGTGATTCAAACTCAAACCAAGGTTTAAAGCCTTGCGGCATCGGATCATCCAGCGCATCTTTAAAGCTGTATTCCAGGCGTCCCTTAGCATCGATTAAACGCATCCGGGTCAAGTAATTCACGATACAGCGAATACGTTCATGGCCTTGTAGTTGATCCGACCAGAGTGCTGGTTCTTTCCCGAACATTTCTTTCAGGAAATCATCCAGCACATCAAAGTCATCATGAGCAATGATCGCTTCAACTTCTTGTGCCAATTGAGCAGTTTTTTCTGCACTCCAGATATTCGGAATTCCAGCATGCGTCAGAATAGTCTGCTCATTTGGAAATAGACACATTGGCTGTTTGCGCAGCCAGTCAATCAGGTCATCACTGTCGATCGCATCAATCACATCACGGACATTGTCTTTTTCTTTTACTGGCTTGATACCACGGGCATAAGCCAGCAAAGTCAAATCATGATTTCCCAAGACCGTCGCAGCCGCACCTTGTTCAGCCAGCTTTTTGATAAACCGCAATGCAGCGATTGAGTTTTCACCACGTGCAACCAAATCTCCAGCAAACCAGATAAAATCTTGTTCTGCATCAAACTGGATTTCCTTGAGTAAAGCTTTCAAGGCCTCAAAACAACCTTGAACATCCCCAATCACATAATTATATCGAGCAGTGCGGTTCATCGTAATTTAAGCCACCATTTGATCTGAAAGTGCAACAAACTGTTCAAGGGTTAGGGTTTCTGGACGCGCCATCGGATCAACACCCGCTTTTTCAAAACCTTCTTCGACCAGCATACCCTTCAAGCTGTTACGCAGAGTTTTACGACGCTGGGTAAAGACATGCGATACCAGACGTGCCAGCGCTTTTTCATTCTTCGCCACAATCGGTTTAACTTTATAAGGCTCTAAACGGAATACCGCTGAGGTCACTTTTGGAGGCGGATTAAAAGATCCAGGTGGCACTTCGAATAAGAAAGTCGGTTTACAGAAATATTGAATCATCACCGACAGACGGCCATATTCTTTGGTATTCGGTGATGCGGTAATGCGATCCACGACTTCTTTTTGTAGCATGAAATGCATGTCTTGCACTTTGTCACCAAATTCCAAAAGATGGAATAACAATGGCGTAGAAATATTATAAGGCAAGTTACCGACGACACGTAGTGGACGATCTTCCTGAAACAATTGAGAATAATCATATCTCAAGGCATCGGCTTCAATAATGGTTAAACGTTCCGGATGCGGCACACGACCCGGCAGACCAGCAGCCAGATCACGATCCAGCTCAAGTACGGTTAAGGCATCACATTCGCCAATTAAAGGTGAAGTCAAAGCGGCCAGACCCGGGCCAATTTCCAGAATGTTCTGACCTGGACGCGGATTGACTGAGCGTACAATTTTGGCAATGACACGCTGGTCATGTAAAAAGTTTTGACCAAATCTTTTTCGAGCCTGATGCCCTTCATCTTTTGGGTTTAAGGCATTAATTTGATACATAAAAACATTTCCAACGTGAGTGATGAACAATAATCAGTGGCGCGCCAGATCGAGGGCTAAATCGACAGCAACGTGCAGGCTGGAACTTTTCGCAAGTCCCGTCCCCGCAAGGGAGAGTGCTGTGCCATGATCAACAGAAGTTCGAATAAACGGTAAGCCGAGGGTAATATTAATGGCTTCACCAAAGCCCTGTGATTTTAACACAGGTAAGCCCTGATCGTGATACATCGCCAGAACAGCATCAGCATCTTTTAGGTTTTCTGGAGTAAATAAAGTATCAGCAGGTAGGCTTAAACTCATGTTGATACCTTGGGCACGATAGCTTTCGAGTACCGGATTGATCACTTCAATTTCTTCCATCCCCAAATAACCGCCCTCCCCGGCATGCGGATTTAAACCGCAAACCAGTATATTCGGCTGTTCAATCTTGAATTTGGATTTCAGGTCGTGAATCAGAATATCAATCACCTGATGCAAGCGTTCAGGCGTAATCGCATCTGCCACGGCACGAAGCGGAAGATGGGTAGTGGCCAAGGCCACGCGTAAAGTTTTGGTGGCCAGCATCATGACTACACGTGGAACACCAGCAAATTCCTGGTAATACTCGGTATGACCACTAAAAGAAATGCCCGCTTCATTTATCACGGACTTTTGTACAGGCGCAGTCGCGACGCCGACACTTTTTCCTGACATGGCATAGTCTGCGGATCGACGCAGTTGCTCCAGTACATAAGCCGCATTGTTCAGATTCAGCTCACCCAATACGACGTCTTGCTGCACGGGAACATGCTCTACAAATAGCTGACCGATGCCTGAAGATGACTCCTGTCCTTGATATTCAATCAGCTCAACCGATAATTTGAGTATCTGAGCACGTTGCTCGAGCATATGAATATCCGCCAATACCACAATTGGGCGCTCATCAACACGATCTGCAAGACTCAGGCAAATATCAGGACCAATTCCGGCAGGTTCCCCACTGGTGACATATAAAGGCAGCATCATCTTCTCAATTTGGCAAAGCTGAGAAATATTATAACCCGATCACGCCTACGCTGTAGTAATCATTGCAAAGAGTACTTATAAATCAATATTTTGATACCATTGAAACTATGGTTACAAATATAGTTGCAGTTTTTGTAGCATATAAAGGCTTAGGTCTTTCTTTCACCAGGGAGATTAGATAAAATACAGCGCTTGAAATTTTAATTTTCATTTGTGATTCTTCACGTATTCGTTTAGAATCGCGTCTCCTTTAGTTTGGACAGATTCCATAGTCCAAACCAACTATAATAGGTAGTGGTTTAATGAAAACTCTCAGCGCTAAGCCAGCTGAAGTTCAACACGACTGGTACGTTGTTGATGCTTCTGGCAAAACTTTAGGTCGCCTTGCGACTGAAATCGCTCGTCGTTTACGCGGTAAGCATAAAACTTCTTATACTCCTCACGTTGACACTGGCGACTACATCGTTGTTATCAATGCTGAAGAAATCACTGTGACTGGTAAAAAGTCACAAGATAAGAAATACTATCGCCACACTGGTTTCCCTGGTGGTATCCGTGAGACTAACTTTGAAAAGTTAATCGCTCACAAACCAGAAGCAGTTCTAGAAAAAGCTGTTAAAGGTATGTTACCTAAAGGTCCTCTTGGTTATGCAATGATCAAGAAAATGAAAGTGTATGCAGGTACTGAGCATCCACACGCTGCTCAACAGCCACAAGTTTTGGACATCTAAGGGATAACAGCACATGGCTACTAATTATGGTACAGGTCGCCGTAAGACCGCAACTGCACGTGTTTTCCTATCAGCTGGTACTGGTAAACTCGTAATTAACAACCGTACTCTTGAACAGTATTTCGGTCGTGAAACTGCTCGTATGGTTGTTAACCAACCACTTGAGCTTCTTGAAGCTACTGACAAATATGACCTTTACATCACTGTTGCTGGTGGTGGTATTGGTGGTCAAGCAGGCGCTATCCGTCACGGTATTACTCGTGCATTGATCGCTTCTGACGAAACTTTAAAACCTGCTCTTCGTCAAGCTGGTTTCGTTACTCGTGATGCTCGTGAAGTTGAACGTAAGAAACTTGGTTTACGTAAAGCTCGTAAACGTCCTCAGTTCTCTAAACGTTAATTCGTTTACCGAATCGGACAAAAAACCCTGGATTTTCCAGGGTTTTTTTATGGCGGTTAGTGGGTCATTTAGAACTTTTTTCTTGTTATTGTTCATGTACATCCTTACCCCATACCCCTTCGTGACACCAGAATGACTTCATCAAATAATAATTTGCGATCCCAATACAGATAAACAGCAAAATGACAGGAAGCTTGATCAGCATCTTATTTTCCTCCAGTTGTTTTTCTTATAATCTACCTTGGCTCAAGCCGATTGATCTTTGATGCTTGGTGCTTTTTAGGTTGAATTTTAGTATCCTAGTCTATTCATTAGAAGCTCATCAGGATTTATGTCAGTCGAAAGCGCGCCTCTTCAAGGAATCACTCTCTATAGTCATGCCGATGACTTTCGTTCCCATTGGATTCGCTATGTGCTTACCGAAAAACAGATTAAATATAACCTGATTTTGGTGGATGCCGATGATGAGGATCTGGCCAGTCTCAATCCTTATAATCAATTGCCGATGCTGATCGAAAATGAACTTAAATTATTTAATACTTCGATTATCTCAGAATATGTAGATGATCGTTATCGTCAGAATAAACTGTATGCCGATGCTCCGATGCCCCGGGCAGAGCAACGACAATACATCTGGCGCTTTGAAAATGACTGGCTGAAACTGGCTGATCTCATGTTACGCCATCCTGATACGCTGGATAAGAAAGCCAGAACTCAGGCACAAAAGCAGTTACAGGATATCCTGATTTCACTAATGCCACTATTCCAGCATTTTCCCTATTTTATGTCTGAACAATTTAGTATCCTGGATTGTATGTTGGCACCAATTTTTATCCGTCTGAAACAGATGGGCGTAGAATTACCACAGCAGCAATGCCGTCCGTTTTATTTATATTGCCAACGAATTTTTAGTCGTCCTGCCTTTGTAAAATCCATGACATTGCAGGAAAAGAACCGTTATTCAGTGCAACTCAAACATCCATAGAGAAACATCATGTCCGAACAAGAATTCAACCTTAGCCCTACCCGTCCCTATATGGCACGTGCAATCTATGAGTGGGTTTGCGATAACAATATGACGCCTTACCTGCTGGTGGATGCCACACGCCCAAATACCATGGTTCCTGAGCAGTTTATTAAAGATGGACAGATTGTTCTGAATATTGTGCCACATGCCGTGCATGCGCTGCATATGAGCAATGATGCCATTAGCTTCTCGGCTCGCTTTGGTGGCGTTTCTCGTGATATTTATGTGCCTATGGCAGCAGTACTCGGTATTTATGCACGTGAAAATGGTCAAGGTTTATTCTTTGATCCAGGTGAATATGAGCATACACAAAATGATGAAGATGCTTTAAAATCAAGCACTGAAGAACAAACTGAACAACCAAAGAAAAAACCGACTTTAAGACTATTAGATTAAAAATAATGGAGCAAGTGAATGGCTTTTGATTTAGTACAATATTTTGTTGAACAGATAGAGACTCAAAAGCCTGAGCTTCTAAAAGAATATACAAAAGAAGAAAGACGAAAATATATATCAGAAATCAATGCCTTAACTTTAGGAAAACTTATTACTGAATGGCGTCATAACCCACAAAAAATTTATAATGAAATCAATCATCCTGATGAATTATATATCCTGGAAATCGTGCGTCATCTCGCTACCAGTCCGGAAAATCAATCCACTCTGGATCGAGCCCAGCTTGAGCACAGCACTTCAGAAATTTTTCATTTACAGCTTATTGAATTAAAACAACTGCATGATACCGGCAACCATAATATCCATAGCATTCAGGAATTACTGACCGGGCAAATTGAACATTTATCTGGTCAAGCAGATGATTGGGTTTGGACAACAAACAAGCTAACAGAACTCAAAGGCTCTAAACCAATTGTGCAAGAAGAGCTATCATTGGAAGCATCAATGAAGGAGTTTAATCAAATGGTAAGCCAGAATCAGCAGCATCAAGATATCGAAGAAGTGATTGTTGTCGACACCCCAAAATGGGCAAAGATTGTTGAACCAATCGTAGCGATTGCCATTCTTTGGGTATTAATTGCAGCCGTAATGCGTGTGTTTGGATAAAATAGCCAGCAGTAAAAAACCAGCGATTTGCTGGTTTTTTTATGTGCCAAAATTTACAAAATCAGCTTATAAACTCTTTTAGAGCCAGCCTTACAGAGATCCTAATAGGTCAAACAAATTGACAGGAGTCCTCTGTCTCAGAAGAATCTGATCAACTTTGAGGTATAGATATGTTAAATATCTTATCTAAAAACCCGCACATAAAAAAATCCCCCTCTGCGTATGCGGAGGGGGATTTCGAATAATGAGCTGGCGATGACTTACTCTCACATGGGTAACCCCACACTACCATCAGCGCTAAGAGGTTTCACTTCTGAGTTCGGGAAGGGA